>JADGRS010000142.1 GCA_017880705.1 Burkholderiales bacterium | reverse complement strand
GAGGACGCATCGTCATCTATCCGCCGAAGCAGTCGCCGCTCATCCCCGAGGAAAACATCATCGTCGGCAACACGGTGATGTACGGCGCCATCGCCGGCGAGGCGTATTTCCGCGGCGTGGCGGGCGAACGATTCTGCGTGCGCAATTCCGGCGCGACGGCGGTGGTCGAAGGAGTCGGCGACCACGGCTGCGAATACATGACGGGTGGCACGGTGGTGGTGCTCGGCATGGCCGGCCGCAACTTCGCGGCGGGAATGTCGGGTGGCATCGCCTACGTGCTCGACGAGGACGGCGATTTCACGCAGCGCTGCAACCTCGCGATGGTCGAGCTCGAGCCCATCCCGGAGGAAGATCGCGCGGCCTTCGACGGCGCGACGGGCGAGCTCGAGACCCATGGAAAGGTCGCCATCGACCACATCGCGGGCCACGACGACGCGACCCTCAAGGGCCTCGTCCAGAGGCATCTGCTCTACACCGGAAGCGAGCGCGCGCGCCGCATCCTCGAGAACTGGGCGGCGTACCTGCCGAAGTTCGTGAAGGTGATGCCGGTCGAGTATCGCCGCGCGCTCGGCGAGATGGCGAAGGAGCAGGCGATGCGGGAACCGCCCGCGGCCCGGATCGAAGTGCGGGCGAACGACTAGGCCATGGGAAAGATCACCGGCTTCATCGAGATCGAGCGTCGCGACCGGCCCTACGTGCCGGTGCCAGAGCGCATCAAGTTCTACAAGGAATTCATCCGCCCCCTTCCGGAAGAGGAGATGGGAAAGCAGGCCGCGCGCTGCATGGACTGCGGCATCCCGTTCTGCCAGACCGGATGCCCCGTCAACAACATCATCCCGGACTGGAACGACCTCGTTTATCACGGGAGCTGGCGCGAGGCCCTCGCGGTGCTGCACTCGACCAACAACTTCCCGGAGTTCACCGGCCGCGTGTGCCCCGCGCCTTGTGAAGCCGCGTGCGTGCTCAACATCAACGACAATCCCGTGACGATCAAGTCGATCGAGCAGGCGATCGTCGACCGGGGATACGCGGAAGGCTGGGTCGTGCCGCAGATCCCGCACCGCAAGACCGGCAAGAGGGTCGCCGTGGTGGGCTCGGGCCCCGCGGGCATGGCGTGCGCGCAGCAGCTTGCGCGCGCGGGGCACGACGTGACGCTCTTCGAGAAGAACGACCGCATCGGGGGGCTGCTGCGCTACGGCATTCCCGACTTCAAGATGGAGAAGCACCTCATCGACCGGCGCATCGAGCAGATGACGCTCGAAGGCGTCACGTTCAGGCCGAATGCGCATGTCGGCGTCACCATCGCGGCGAAGGAGCTCCTCGGGCAATTCGACGCCATCGCCCTCACCGGCGGGTCCGAGAAGCCCCGAGACCTCCCGGTGACGGGACGCGAGCTCGACGGAATCCACTTCGCCATGGACTTCCTGCCGCTGCAGAACAAGCGCGTGGCGGGCGACAAGGTCGACAATCCGCTGGTCGCCACGGGCAAGCACGTCGTCGTGATCGGCGGCGGCGACACCGGAAGCGATTGCATCGGCACCTCGATTCGCCAGGGCGCCGCGTCGGTCGTCAACTTCGAGCTCATGCCGCAGCCGCCGGAACACGAGAACAAGCCGCTTACCTGGCCCTACTGGCCGCTCAAGATGCGCACGTCTTCTTCCCACGAAGAGGGCGCCGAGCGCGATTTCGCCGTCACGACGAAACGCTTCGAAGGCAACGGTGGCAAGGTCCAGAGCCTCACGGCATGCCACGTGGAATGGGTGAAGGACGAGAAGGGCGGCATGAAGATGAAGGAAGTGCCCGGCACCGAATTCACCATTCCCGCGCAGCTCGTCCTCCTCGCGATGGGTTACGTGCATCCCGTGCACGAGGGGCTCATCGAGCAGCTCGGCGTCGCGAAGGACGCGCGCGGCAACGTGAAGGCTTCGACGGACGGGCCCGGTTGCTACGCGACCTCCGTCGCGAAGGTGTTCGCCGCGGGCGACATGCGCCGCGGCCAATCGCTGGTGGTGTGGGCGATTCGCGAGGGACGCCAATGCGCGCGCGAAGTCGATGCGTTCCTCATGGGCGCCTCGGAGCTGCCGCGTTGAGGTCGCCTTCAGCGCGCTGAAGTACCTCCTCCTCGCCGGCGTCATCGGGTATCTCGCGATCGCGGTGCTCGTTTGGCTCGGGCAGGAGCGCCTCATCTTCTATCCGCAGCCCGCCACGCAACGCCCGGCCGCGCCTCGCGGGTGGCGCCTCGAGAATGTCTCGTTCACCGCTGCCGACGGCATTCAGTTGGTCGGCGTGCTCGCGCTGCCTCCGATCGAGCGTCCCCCGCTCGTCATCTACTTCGGCGGCAATGCCGAGGAAGTCACTTCGTTCGCGCCCCTCGTCGCGGAGCTCTATGGCGAGCGCGCCGTGCTCCTCGTCAACTACCGCGGCTACGGCGAGAGCGGCGGCAAGCCGGGCGAGACGGCGCTGGTCGCCGATGGCGCGGCGCTATTCGACTGGGCGGTGCGCCGCGGCGATTTCGACGCCTCGCGCATCGCTCTCCACGGGCGCAGCCTCGGAGCCGGCGTCGCGGTTCAGGTCGCCGCGATGCGGCCCGCCAAGTGCGTGATCCTCACTTCGCCTTTCGACAGCGCGGTCGAGATCGCGAAGGCGACGTATCCGTGGCTCCCCGTATCGCTTCTCATCCGCCATCCTTTCGACTCGATGGCGCGCGCGCCGGGCATCCGCGCGCCCGCGCTTTTCCTTATGGGCAGCGCCGATACGCTCATTCCGATGAGCCACTCGGAACGTCTCGCCGCGGCGTGGGGCGGCGCCGCCGAGCGCGTGTCCTTCGAGGGATTCGGCCACAACGACATCGACCTCAATCCCCGTTACGCCGCCACGCTCCGATCATTCCTCGATCGCCATCTCTGACCCGAACTCGCGACTCGGCCGGGCACAGGGCCCGTCCGTGAGAAAATCCCCCGATGCAGAATGACACCTTCCTTCGCGCGGCGATGCGCGAGGCCACGCCGTACACGCCGATCTGGGTCATGCGCCAGGCGGGCCGCTACCTTCCCGAATACAACGAGACGCGGCGCAAGGCGGGAAGCTTCCTCGCGCTCGCGAAGACGCCCGAGCTCGCGTGCGAGGTGACGCTGCAGCCGCTGCGCCGTTTCGCCCTCGACGCGGCGATCATCTTTTCCGACATCCTCACGGTGCCCGACGCGATGGGGCTCGGCCTTCATTTCGTCGAGGGCGAGGGCCCGAAATTCGCGAACCCGCTGCGCGCGGAGCGCGACATCATGGCGCTCGAAGCGCCCGACCTCGAGAAGCTGCGCTACGTGTTCGACGCGATCTCGCTCACGCGCAAGGAATTGAAGGGCCGCGTTCCGCTCATCGGATTTTCCGGGAGCCCGTTCACGCTCGCCTGCTACATGGTCGAGGGCGGCGGCAGCGACGACTTCCGCCTCCTGAAGACGATGCTGTACTCGCGTCCCGACCTGATGCATCGCATCCTTGCGACCAATGCCCGCGCCGTGATCGAATACCTGAATGCACAGATCGCCGCGGGCGCGCAGGCGGTGATGATCTTCGACACCTGGGGCGGCGTCCTCGCCGATGCCGCGTTCCACGAGTTCTCGCTCGCCTACTCGAAGCAGGTGCTCGCCGGCATCACGCGCACGAGCGAAGGGCGCGTCGTGCCCCGAATTCTCTTCACCAAGGGTGGCGGCGCGTGGCTCGAGGCGATGGCGCAAAGCGGCGCCGACACTCTCGGCATCGACTGGCAGACCAATCTCGGCGATGCGCGGCGCCGCGTGGGCTCGAGCGTGGGCCTGCAGGGCAACCTCGATCCGATGGCCCTCTTCGCTCCTCCGGAGGCCATCGAGCGGGAAGTCGAGCGCGTGCTGCGCTCATTCGGCGCGGCGCCGGGCCACGTCTTCAACCTCGGCCACGGCGTGTCCCAATACACGCCCCCCGAGCATGTCGCCGCGCTCGTCGAGGCGGTGCATTCACGCTCCCTCGGGGCCCACGCGGCATAGGCTCTGTCAAGAAAAATATTTGTGCTGATGTGATTGCTTATTCACACTCCCGGCGTTCTCGCGTCATCGAACCGTCACTTTTGCATGCCTGTAGGACATCCCAGAAATCGCGTTTGATTTCAATTGCGTGCAGCGGAATTGAACGAAGCCCCATGAGGAATTCGCCCGAATCGGGGCGATCCTCGCTCTTGCGCGCCAGACGTATTCACAGACTTATCCACAGGCTTATCCGGGCTTTTCCCGCTGCGTGAAACTCGCTCATGTCGCACTGGATGTCCCTCTGGAAGAGGCCTTCGATTTCCTCATTCCCGAGGGGCAGCTGGCACCCATCGGATCGCTCGTGGTGGTGCCCTTCGGGCGCACGCGAAGGGTTGGTGTCGTGGTGGGGCTGGCCGAGGGCAGCCGCGTCCCCGTTGAACGTCTGAAGTCGATCGAATCGGTCGTCGCGGACATTCCTCCCATCGCGAGCGCCGAGCTCGAGCTGTACGACTTCTGCGCGCGCTACTACCAGAGGCCGCTTGGCGAAGTCCTGGGAACCGTGCTGCCGCCACGTTTGCGGCAGGTGTCGCGCCGGCCGCTCGGCGCTCCGGGCGAGGCGGGAGGAGCCGCCCCGCGACTCGTCGAAGCTCAGCCGCTCACACAGGAGCAGCGCGAGGCGATCGCGTTGTGCGACACGGAATCGGATGCTTTCCAGGCCGTGCTCCTCCACGGAGTCACGGGCAGCGGCAAGACCGAGGTGTACCTGCACCTCATCGCGCGCGCGCTGGCCGCGGGACGCCAGGCGCTCTTCCTCGTGCCCGAGATCGGGCTCACGCCGCAGTTCGAGATGCAGGTCCGCCAGCGCTTTCCCGAGGCGAAGCTGGTCGCCGCCCACAGCCATCTCGGAGAGGGCGAGCGCGCCGCGACGTGGCTCGCGGCGCAATCGGGCGCCGCGCACATCGTGCTCGGGACCCGCCTCGCGGTGCTGATGCCGTTTCGCCGGCTCGGCATCATCGTGGTCGACGAGGAGCACGATCTCTCGTACAAGCAGCAGGAAGGGCTGCGCTACTCCGCCCGCGACATCGCGGTGCGCCGCGCCCAGCGCCTCGGAATTCCCGTGATCCTCGGCTCGGCGACGCCTTCGCTCGAAACCTTCGCGAACGCGCGCGATGGCCGCTATGTTCTTGCATCCCTCACGCGGCGCGCATCGAGCGGCTCGGCGATGCCCGTCGTGCGCACTGTCGACACGCGCGCCGATCGCCCGCACGAGGGCTTCAGCCACGCGCTGGTGGAAGCGATTCGCGGGCGCCTGGCGAAGAAGGAGCAATCGCTCATCTTCGTGAACCGGCGCGGCTTCTCGCCGGTGCTCTTCTGCCGCGCATGCGCGTGGCACTCGACCTGCAAGCGCTGCAGCGCGAACCTGGTCGTCCACCTGGGGGCGCGCGAAATGCGCTGCCATCATTGCGGGCATCGCAGCCGCATCCCGGCCGTGTGCCCCGACTGCGGGGCCGCCGATCTCGCCCCCATCGGCCACGGCACGCAGCGCGTCGAAGAAACGCTCGTCGCGCTGTTTCCCCACGCGCGCATCGCTCGAGTGGATCGCGACTCGACCTCGCGCAAGGGTTCGCTGCGAGGGCTCCTCGAGAAGGTCCGCAAGGGCGAGATCGACATCCTGGTGGGCACCCAGATGCTCGCCAAGGGGCACGACTATCCCAAGCTCACGCTGGTCGGCGTGCTCGACTGCGACAGCGCGCTCTTCAGCGCCGACTTCCGGGCTTCGGAGCGCCTCTTCTCGCAGCTCGTGCAGGTGTCGGGACGCGCGGGACGCGGCGAAGCGCCCGGCGAGGTGCTGATCCAGACGGACTTCCCCGGGCATCCGCTGTTCGCCGCCGTGGCGCGCCAGGATTACGCGCGCTTCGCCGAGGACGCCCTCGCGGAGCGGCGCCTCGCGGGCTTTCCGCCCTTCTCGCACCTTGCGCTGTTGCGCGCCGAATCGAGGAAGGCGGGCGAGGCCACGGTTTTCCTCAAGCTCGCCGCGCGCCTCGCGAAACGCCTCGCGTCGCGGCGCGAAGCGAAGGACATCGAGGTCTTCGACCCGGTCCCCGCGCCGCTCGAGCGCAAGGCCGGATACGAGCGCGCGCAGCTGCTGGTGCGCGCGGCCTCGCGCGCGACGCTGCAACCCTTCCTGCACGAGTGGAGGCTGCAGCTCGCCGACAAGGGCGGGCGCCATGTGCGCTGGTCGCTCGATGTCGATCCGCAGGAAGTCTGAGGCGGCGCGCGCGCCCCGCCCCGTATAATGCGGGGTTTGGATTTTCCCTTCCCGCTAGTGCCCTCCCCCGATTCGAAAGCGCGCCTCGCCGGCCTCGTCCAGGACGCTGTGCGCAAGGCCTTTCCCGATGCCGATGTCGCGGTAGAGCTCGACCGTCCGAAAAACGCCGAGCACGGCGACTTCGCGACGAACGTTGCGCTGCAGCTGGCGAAGCGCGTCGGCAGGAAGCCGCGCGAAACGGCCGAGGCGATCGTGGCGGCGCTCGACACCAGCAGCGAAATCGCGAGAGCCGACATCGCGGGCCCCGGATTCATCAACCTCACCTTGTCCGCGGGCGCGCGTTTCGCGGTGATCGCGCAGATCCACCGCGCAGGAGAGCGATTCGGCCGCGGCACGGCCGGCGGCGACCGCAAGATCATGGTGGAATTCGTCTCCGCCAATCCGACGGGACCGCTCCACGTGGGCCACGGGCGCCAGGCTGCGCTCGGCGACGCGGTGTCGGCGCTCCTCGAGTGGCAGGGCTGGCGCGTCACGCGCGAGTTCTACTACAACGACGCCGGGAACCAGATCGCCAATCTCGCGCTCTCCGTGCAGGCGCGCGTTCGCGAAGCCCGTGGAGAAAAAGCCGAGATGCCCAAGGACGGGTATCTCGGCGACTACATCCGCGAGATCGCGCGCGAATACGTCGCGGCGCACTTCGGCGACGCCGCGGGCAACGACCTCGAGCAGATTCGCCGCTTCGCGGTGAGCTACCTTCGCAACGAGCAGGATATCGACCTGCGCGCCTTCGGCGTCAATTTCGACTCCTACTTCCTGGAGAGCTCTCTCTACACCGACGGCAAGGTCGAGGAAACGCTGCGCATGCTCGAGAAGGCGGGCCACACCTACGAATCCGAGGGCGCACTGTGGCTGCGCACCACCGATTTCGGCGACGACAAGGACCGCGTGATGCGCAAGTCCGACGGCACGTTCACGTACTTCGTGCCCGACGTCGCGTACCACCTCGCCAAGTTCCGGCGCGGCTTCCATGCGGCCGTGAACGTGCAGGGGGCCGATCATCACTCCACGGTGACGCGCGTGCGCGCGGGCTTGCAGGCGCTGGACGCGGGGATTCCGAAGGGCTATCCCGATTACGTGCTGCACCAGATGGTCACCGTGATGAAGGGCGGCGAGGAAGTGAAGATCTCGAAGCGCGCGGGCTCGTACGTCACGGTACGCGACCTCATCGACGAGGTAGGGCGCGACGCGGTGCGCTATTTCTTCATGATGCGCCGCATCGATTC
>JADGRS010000007.1 GCA_017880705.1 Burkholderiales bacterium | reverse complement strand
CTGGGGTCTGCTCCCGGAGCCGTCGCCTGACGAGACGCGACGGTCGCACGCGTTGGCTGAGGCGCTGCTCGATCGGTACGGCGTCTTGACCCGCGGCGCCGTGCAGGCCGAAGGCGTCGTCGGCGGATTCGCCGCGGTCTATCGAGTGCTGGCCGCGTTCGAGGACGCCGGCCGTTGTCGGCGCGGCTACTTCATCGAAGGGCTCGGCGCAGCGCAGTTCGCGCTGCCCGGCGCGGTTGATCGGCTCCGCACCACCAGCACGCCCGACCCAGCCACCGACGGCCCGCGCGCCCTCGTGCTTGCCGCCACCGACCCGGCCAACCCCTACGGCGCGTCGTTGCCGTGGCCGGCGAGGCAGGGCGAGCGCGAAGGCCATCGGCCCGGCCGCAAGGCAGGGGCCCTGGTCGTCCTGGTCGACGGCGAGCTCGCCGTCTATGTCGAGCGCGGCGGCCGCACCCTGCTGTCCTTCGACGCGAGCGACGCCGAGACCTCAACCGAAACGTTCATGCGAGCCGCGGTCGAGGCGCTGGCGCTGGCCGTGCGCGACGGTTGGCTCGGCCGCCTCGACGTCGAGCGCGCCGACGGCGGATCGGTGTTGCAGACTCCGCTCGGCGCAGCTCTTGAGGCAGCCGGATTCCGGGCGACCCCGAGAGGGCTGCGGCTGCGCGCGTAGCCAATCCGGGCCGGATGCCTCAGCTGCTGCTGGCGCTGGGACTGGGCAACGAGGCCCCGCCCAGGCCGCCGAAAAGACCGCTCAACAGCGGGGTGATATCCACCGCGCCCGCGGGCGCCGTGATGCTCACCGACTTGTTGAAATCACTGAAGTCGATCTTGCCGGTCGCCCCGGCGGCTGCGCCGGTAGCCAACGGCGCCGGAACGATTTCGACCGGAAGGTGGGCGCCGCCAGCCTGCACGTAGACGAGGGCGCCATTGCCGGTTGACCCGTCGCCGACCTGCAGCCCCTGGGCGCTCTCGCCGTTGATCGTCTTCTTGTCAGCCATCGTGATGGTCGCGTTGGCGTTCTTGAAGGCGTCGGACAGCGCGTTGAAGTCCTGGTAGCTGCCGAGCTTGTCCAGCGGGTTCGTCGCGCCGGCTGCCCTCCCGAACTACACCGACCTCTGGTGGGCTGCGCCGGCCAATTCCGAGTCGGGCTGGGGAATCAACTTCAACCACCAGAGCGACATCATCTTCGCTTCACTCTTCACTTACGCCTCCGATCAGTCGGGCCTGTGGCTCGTGGCGACGATGACTAAGCAGACGGATGGCAGCTACACGGGAGCGCTCTATCAAACAGTGGGGTCGGCGTTCAACGCCCCCTGGAGCCAGGATACGGCGACCCAGGTGGGCACGATGACCGCGAGCTTCGCGGGCAAGAGCCAGGGCACGCTCGTCTATAACGTGAACGGCACCGGCGTGACCAAGGCCATCACACGCCAGGTGTTCGACACGGAGCCTACGTGCACTTTCACGAGCGGATCGCGCGCCGCCGCGACGAACTACCAGGACCTGTGGTGGAATCCGGCCGAAAGCGGATGGGGCATCAACTTCACCCATCAGGGAGCCACCATCTTCGCCACGCTCTTCACGTACGCCTCGAACAACAAGGGAATGTGGCTCGTCGCGTCGATGCCGAAGCAGGCCGATGGCTCGTTCTCGGGCGACCTGTTGCGCACCACCGGGCCGGCGTTCAATACGGTGCCGTGGCCTGGAATCACCTTCGCCAAGGCGGGAACGATGAGCGTCGCGTTCACCAACGGCGTCGCGGGCACGCTCACCTACTCGGTGGACGGCACCCCCGTCACCAAGTCCATCCAGCGCCAGGTGTTCGGAACGACCCAGTCGGTGTGCAACTAGGCCCGGTCCGGCGAACCCGCTACTGCGCGAGCTGCTGCTCGACGTCGTAGCGGGTCCAGAGGCGCGCCAGCAGCTCCGCGATGATGAGGTGGCACCCCTGCTTGCATTCGGCGGGCGTGCCGATGTGCCAGTTGGCGGAAACGTCGTCCGGCGGATTCCGCCAGTAGGGCAACGGAACGTTGCATCGCGTGCAAGCGCTCGGCCTCAGGTTCTTGAACTCACGATCGAAGATCGCGTAGAGCTGCGTTCCTGAAATCGTGGTCCTGTCCGCGGTATTCGTCATCGCGTGTTGGAGGCGCGATCCCGCAAAGCGTTCCCTCCTCGGGCTATCATGCGTACCCATGCGGCGCACCGCCCTGTCTTTCCTTTTCCCTTTCATTTGCTGCGCGGCGGCGGCGGGCGCTTTCGCCGAGACCGCTCCTTCCCCGCAGCAGTCCCCGTTCCTGGAAGATCTTACTTGGACCGAGGTGCGCGACGCGACCCAGGCGGGCAAGACCACCATCATCGTCCCTGTCGGAGGCACCGAGCAGAACGGGCCTCACATGGTGCTCGGCAAGCACAACGCGCGCGTGAAGTTCTTCTCGGCAAGAATTGCCGCCGCCCTGGGCAACGCGCTCGTGGCGCCGGTGCTCGCATACGCCCCCGAAGGGAAAGAGTCCCCGCCCACCGCGCACATGCGTTTTCCGGGCACGATCACCATCCCCGACGCGGCGTTCGAGGAGGTCCTGCTCTCCGCCGCTCGCGGCTTTCGCCTCCACGGATTCAAGGACGTGGTCTTCATCGGCGACCACGGCGGCTACCAGAAGAGCCTGCGCAAGGTCGCCGCGACGCTCAACGCCGAGTGGGCGAAGACGCCCGTGCGCGCCCATGCGATCGAGCAGTACTATGTCGCGTCCGACGTGGGCTTCGCCGAGATGCTGGTGCAGAAGGGCTTCAGCGCCGCGCAGATCGGCACCCATGCGGGGCTCGCCGATACCTCGCTCGCGCTGGCCGTGGATCCTTCGCTGGTGCGCGTCGACAAGCTCGGCGCGGCGACGCGCGGCAAGGCCGACGGCGTCTATGGCGACCCGCGCCGCGCGAGCGTCGAGCTCGGCAAGCCGGCGATCGAGATGATCGTCGCGCGGACGGTCGAGGCGATCAAGGCATCGGTGGCCCGGCGGCAATAACCTTCACGCGCTTTCCCCGGGCGCCGCCGCGCTCAGTACCCCGGGGGCGGCTCGTCGATGTGGATCGAGACGGTATCGGGCCGGCGAAAGAGGAATCCGTTCTCGAGCGCGGTCTCGGAAACTTCACGCGCGGACTCCATGATCGGAGTGCAGTCCGCCAGCGTCGAGATCGCTTCGAGCGTTCCCCACATGTGAAGGGGAGCGATCTCGCGGCCGTTCTCGGTGCGGACGAAGAGATACACGGTCACCATCTTGCCTTGTGTCATGGAGCCGCCTTCGCGCTCGAGGCGCGGCGAGAACGCTCAGCTGATCTCCACGGAGACGATCCGCCCGCCTGCCGCGGCGACACATTCCGCGAGCTTGCGCGAGAGCTCCTGGCGGCAGGCCTCGGCCTGCGCGGAGGTGGGGCACTCCCTTCTTTCGGTGAGCGAATCGCCGGGATAGGGACCCAGGGGCGCAGCGGTGACGAAGACGATGTAGCGGCCATCCCTTACCTCGGAGACGCGCGACGAGATTCGATAATGTGTCATCCCGTCGAACTTATCAGCGGCCCATGGCGCGTGAAGTGAAGGGCGTCACACGCCGCCGCTACAACCGAAACGCTCGCGCGCGAACTCGCGCGTGCCGACCCTTGCTCGCCGCTAGCGGACGCTCGCGACGGGCTCCATTCCCGTCATTGCTACCGCGTCGGCGGCCTTGCGCGACGCTAGAAAATCGATGAGGGCCTTCGCGGCATCGGGATGCTGCGAAGTCGCGCTGATTCCCGCGGCGAAGACCGTGACCTTCTGCGCTTCGGCGGGAATGAGGCCCACGATCTCGATTCCGGGCTGCGGCATCAGCTCGCTCAGCTGCTGGAATCCGATCTCGGCCTCCCCGCGTCCGACCACCAGGCCCACGGGCTCGGCGGGGATCATGCGCGCTTTTCCCTTCAGGTCCTGCGCGATCCCCATGCGCGGGAAAAGCACCTTCTCGAGATAGACGCCGCTTGCGCTGTCGGAGTAGGCGATCGACTTCGCGTTCAGGACCGTGCGCTTGAACGACTCCATCGTGGAGATGTCGGGCTTCGCGGCGCCCTGCTTCACGGCCATGGCGATTTTCGACAGCGCGAGGTCCACGCGGCTGCCGGCCACGACCTTTCCGCGCTGGAGCAGGCCGTCGAGCGCCTCTCCGACCATGATCACGACATCGACGGGTTCGCCGCGATCGATGCGGTTGGGGATCGCCTGGGGCGTCTCGCCCATCGAGGGTCCCCACGCCGTGCTGAGCGTGTGCCCGGTCGCCTTCTCGAACTCGGGCGCGAGCGCCTTGTACGCGGCGGAAAATCCGCCGGAGTTCATGACCTTGACCTCGGCTGCGATGCAGGAGGCCGACGCGAGCAGCGCGGCCGCAAGCGCGATTCCGATTGTCCTGAAGGCGGTGCGCATGTCTTTCATCGAGGATCTCTCGGGGGAGCCTACGCGGAGCATACGCCTCCGGCGCGGCATGAGAAAATGCGGCGGTGATCTCCATCGCGAACCTCACCAAGACCTACGCCTCGGGCCTGCAGGCGCTGAAGCGTGTCGATCTCGACATCCGCAAGGGCGAGATCTTCGCCCTCCTCGGTCCGAACGGCGCCGGCAAGACGACGCTCATCAGCATCGTCTGCGGCATCGTCACGCCCTCCACGGGCGAGGTGCGCGTCGACGGCCACGACATCCTGCGCGAGTACCGCGCCACGCGCTCGCGGATCGGCCTGGTGCCGCAGGAGCTGCACACGGACATGTTCGAGACGGTCTGGTCGACGGTGGCCTTCAGCCGCGGCCTCTTCGGATGCGCGCCGAACGCGGCGCATCTGGAGAAGGTCCTGCGCGACCTTTCGCTCTGGGACAGGCGCCACCACAAGATCATGACGCTCTCCGGGGGAATGAAGCGCCGCGTCCTCATCGCGAAGGCGCTGTCGCACGAGCCGCAGGTGCTCTTCCTCGATGAACCGACGGCGGGCGTGGACGTGGAGCTGCGCCGCGACATGTGGGGCCTCGTCCGGAAGCTGCGCGAAAGCGGCGTCACCATCATCCTCACGACCCACTACATCGACGAGGCCGAGGAGATGGCCGACCGCATCGGGGTCATCAACAAGGGCGAGCTCATCATGGTCGAGGAGAAGGCGAAGCTCATGAAGAAGCTCGGCAAGAAGCAGCTCACCGTTCATCTCGTCGAGCCGCTGGCGCGGCTCCCCGAGGCTCTCGGGGAATGGAACCTCGCGCTGAAGAACGACGGGAGCGACCTCGAGTACAACTTCAACGAGAAGGACGAGCACACCGGGATCCCCGAGCTCCTGCGTCGCCTGGGCGACCTCGGCCTCGAGTTCAAGGATCTCGAGACCCGCGAGAGCTCGCTCGAGGACATCTTCGTGAGCCTGGTGAGCGAGCGCGCATGAATCGCCACGGCGTCCTGGCGATCTACCGCTTCGAGATGGCGCGCTTCAGGCGCACGTTCTGGCAGAGCCTCGTGACGCCCGTCATCACGACGTCGCTCTACTTCGTCGTGTTCGGCGCGGCGATCGGCTCGCGCATGCGGGAAGTCGACGGCGTTCCGTACGGCGCCTTCATCGTGCCGGGACTCATCATGCTTTCCATCTTCACGGAGAGCCTCAACAACGCGTCGTTCGGCATCTACCTGCCGAAGTTCACGGGCACGATCTACGAGCTCCTCTCGGCGCCCGTCTCCGCGCTGGAGACGGTCCTCGCGTACGTGGGCGCGGCCGCGACCAAGTCGATGCTTCTCGGGCTCGTCATCCTGGCGACCTCGGCGCTCTTCGTGCCGATCCAGATCCTCCACCCGGCGTGGATGATCGCCTTCCTCGTGCTCACGTCGGCGACCTTCTGCCTCTTCGGCTTCATGATCGGCATCTGGGCCACGGGATTCGAGCAGCTGCAGTTCATCCCGATGCTGGTCATCACGCCCCTCACCTTCCTCGGCGGCGCGTTCTATTCGATCGACATGCTGCCGCCGGCGTGGCGCACGGTGAGCCTCTTCAACCCCGTCGTCTACCTCATCAGCGGCTTTCGCTGGAGCTTCTACGGGACATCGGACGTGAGCGTCGAGCTGAGCCTGGCGATGACGCTCGGGTTCTTCGCGGCGTGCCTCGTGGGCGTGTCGTGGATCTTCAGGACGGGGTACCGACTGAAAAGCTAAAGGAGAACCACGATGGCATCGACCGACATCCGCATCGCGCGCAAGGACCAGATGTTCCCGCAGCTCACGGCGGCGCAGATCGCTCGCCTCGAGCCGCACGGCAAGCACGTCGCCATGCGCAAGGGCGACGTCCTCATCGAGCCGGGCGAGCGCGGCTACGCATTCCTCGTCGTCCTCTCGGGCGCCGTCGAGATCGTCAGGCCCGGGCTCACCGGCGAGGAGCTCATCGTCGTGCACGGGCCGGGGCACTTCGTGGGCGAGATGAGCTCGCTGCGCGGAGCGGCGGCCCTCGTTCGCGCGCGCGCCGCCGAGGACGGCGAGCTCTTGTCGATCGACGTCGAGCACCTGCGCGGGGTCGTGCAGACCGACTCCGAGCTGAGCGAGCTCCTCATGCGGGCCTTCATCCTGCGCCGCGTGGCGCTCATTGGCGACGAGGGCAGCGGCGGCGCAGACGCGATCGTCATCGGCTCGCGCCATTGCGCCCACACGCTGCGGCTCCGGCAATTCCTGTCGCGAAACGGCTTTCCCTATCAGTGGATCGACGTCGAGAGCGATCCTTCCACGCAGGATCTGCTCGACCGTTTCCACGTCCGCATCGACGAGATGCCGGTCGTGATCTGCCACGGCCAGACCGTGCTTCGCGATCCCACCAACCGCGAGCTCGCCGATTGCCTCGGAATGAACCCGGAGATCGACGGGAAGAAGGTTCGCGATCTCGTGATCATCGGCGCCGGGCCCGCTGGCCTCGCCGCCGCCGTCTACGGGGCATCGGAAGGGCTCGACGTGCTCGTGCTGGAGACCCATGCGCCGGGCGGACAGGCGGGAACGAGCTCGAAGATCGAGAACTACCTGGGCTTTCCGACGGGCATCTCCGGCCGGGCGCTCGCCGGGCGCGCATTGACGCAGGCGACGAAGTTCGGGGCCGCGATCTCGGTCGCCGCGAGCGCCGTGCGGCTGAAGTGCGAGCAGCGGCCCTATCGCGTCGAAACGTCGGATGCCGGCGCGGTCGAGGCGCGGTCGATCGTCATCGCCAGCGGCGCGGAGTACCGCAGGCTCGCGCTCGAGGATCCCGAGCGCTACATGGGCAACGGCGTCTACTGGGCCGCGACTCCCCTCGAGGCGCGCTTGTGCCAGGAAGAGGAAGTGATCGTCGTCGGCGGCGGCAACTCGGCGGGCCAGGCAGCGGTGTTCCTCTCGGGAGGCTGCCGTCACGTGCACATCCTGGTTCGCTCCTCGGGATTGTCCGAGAGCATGTCGCGCTATCTCATCCGGCGCATCGAGGAGAGCCCGAACATCACGCTGCACACGCGCACCGAGATCGCATCGCTTCACGGCGCCGCGCAGCTGGAGCGCGTCACGTGGCGCAGCGCCGCGGAACCGAAGGAGGAAACGCGCGACATCCGGCACGTGTTCCTCATGACGGGCGCGGTGCCCAACACGCGCTGGCTCGAAGGATGCCTTCGCCTCGATGACAAGGGCTTCGTCTGCACCGGCGACGATCTCGCGGAGGCCGACCTGCAGCCTGGGCAATGGCGCCTGGCGCGCAGGCCCTACGCCTACGAGACCAATCTTCCGGGCGTGTTCGCCGTCGGGGATGTCCGCGCGAACAGCGTGAAGCGCGTGGCCTCGGCCGTCGGTGAAGGCTCGGCCTGCGTGCAGGCCGTTCACCGCGTTCTCGCGGAGTGACGCGCCGCTCAGCGCGCGGGGCGTTTGGCGGGCGACATGTCGAGCGTGATCCACGTCGGCGCGTGGTCGCTCGCCTTCTCGAGCGCGCGCACCCAGGTGTCGACGCCCGCATCGACGAGGCGCGGCGCGACCACGGGGTTGAGGAGCAGATGGTCGATGCGAAGGCCTGCGTTGCGCTCCCAATGCTTGCGGAAATAATCCCAGAACGTATAGATGCGCTCTTGCGGATGCTTCGCGCGAATCGCGTCGGTCCATCCCTGGCTGAGAAGGCGTTGGTAGCGCTCGCGGCTCTCCGGCTGCAGGAGCGCGTCCTTCAGCCATGAGCGCGGATCGTAGATGTCGAAGTCCGTGGGCACGACGTTGTAGTCGCCGGCGAGCACCACCGGATGGCCGCTCCCCGCGTGCGTTTGCGCATGGGTGATGAGTCGCTCGAACCAGGAGAGCTTGTAGTCGAATTTCGGTCCCGGCTGCGGATTGCCGTTCGGCAGGTAGAGGCATCCCACGATCACGCCGTGCACCGCCGCCTCGAGATAGCGGCTCTGCTCGTCGGACGGATCGCCCGGCAGCCCGCGCAGAGTCTCGATCGGCTGCGATCCTTTCGAGAGGATCGCGACGCCGTTCCACGAGCGCTGCCCGTGCCAGATCGCGCCATATCCCGCCTCGCGGATCTCGGCCAAGGGAAGCGTCTCGTTGTGCGCCTTCAGCTCCTGCAGGCAGGCGACGTCCGGCGATTCCTTGCGCAGCCACTCGAGGAGCTGCGGGAGCCGCGTGCGGATCCCGTTCACGTTGAAAGTGGCGAGCTTGAGGTTCTTCATGGGTGTTTCGGGGGATTATCGACGAAATTTCCGCGATTCGGCGGGCGGGGGCGCGGCGTTCGTCATAAAATGGAATCCTATTCGAAGGAAGTCGCCATGATCGCCACCGAGAAGCTGAAGAAAGACATCGTGAACTACATCGCGTCGTTCAGTCCTACGCGCGAACGGGTGTTCACCGTGAGGGATTTCAATTCACAGGTGATGGCAATGACTTTCGACGCGGCCGCGCGCGACGGATTGGGCGTGTCCCTCGAAGAGCTCGTCGCCGACGGCATCCTCGAGCGTCGCGCGGCCACCGACTATTCGCTCACGGAGAAGGGTCTCGCGTTCGTGCGCGACCATCGCCTCGCGAAGTCCGGCCAGGGCTAGGCCGCCTCACCCGCGCAGGATCTCCTCCTGCCCCTGGAGCCTGCGCTCCTGCTCGTCGAGGTCGCGCTCGATGCGGTGCACGATGTCATCGTCGATCTTTCCGTCGCTTCGCAACTGCAACAGCTTCGCGCGCTGCGCGTCGACGAGCTCGCTGGCCGCGAAGAGCTCGCGCCGGGCAATCTCCTCGCTCGCCGAATCGACTTGGCCCGCAAGCTGTCGCTTCAAGGTCCGGCGCGCGTGCTGGAGCAGGTGACCGCGGCGCACGCTCACCTCCTCCGGAACTTCCCCCGCTTTCGCGAGCTCCTCGAGGCGCGCGATGCCGGCGTCGATCACTTCCAGGCGCCCCTCGAACTCGCGCGCGACCTGCGTTTCGCGCTCCTTCGCGCCCTCGCGTTCGATGCCGAGGGCGCGGATCACGAGTGGCAGGCTTCCACCCTGCACGATCAGTGTCGTGAGTATCACGGCGAACGTCACGAAGATGAGGAGCTCGCGCGCCGGGAAGGGGCTGCCGTCGGGCAGCGTGAGCGGGATCGCGAGGGCGGCGGCAAGCGAGATCGCGCCGCGCATTCCCGCCCACGAGATGAGGAACACGTGGTTGCGTCGCGGCGCTTCGGCCGGCGCACCGTCGCGCCGGCGCCACAGCCACTGCGAATAGATCGTCAGGTAGACCCAGGCGAATCGCAGCGCCACGATGGCGACGGCTATCCACGCCGCCACCAGCACGGCGCTTTCCACGCTGCCCTGCGGCACGCTCGACACCACGGTCTTCACCTGCAGGCCCAAAAGCAGGAAGAGGACGCCGTTCAGGAGAAATTCGATCATCGACCAGACCGGCATCACGTGAAGGCGAGTCTCCGCGGACATCATGTGCGGCGAATGCTCATTGACCACGAGCCCCGCCACCGCGACCGCTAGGACGCCCGTGCTGCCGAAATGCTCGGGCACGAGATACGCGACGAAAGGCGTCATCAGCGACACGGTGACCTCGAGACGCGGATCGTCGAGGAAGCGTCGCAGCCGCAGCGCAACCCACCCTACCGCGAATCCGTAGAGGGTCCCCCCGACCGATGCGGCAAGGAAGAAGATCGACGCGTGCGACAACGAGAACGACCCCGATACCGTGGCAGCAACCCCCAGCCGAAAGATCGTGAGCGCGGTTACGTCGTTCACGAGTCCTTCGCCCTTGAGGATGACGACGAGCCGCTGCGGGATGGGAAGGTGTTGCAGTACCGACGCCGCAGCGACCTCGTCGGGTGGCGAGATGAGCGCGCCGAGGACGAATGCCGCGGGCCATTCCAACCCGGGGACGATCGCATGAGCGACGGCGGCGATGCCGAACGTCGTGAAGAGGACAAGCCCGATCCCGAGGAATCCGATGGGCCGCAGGTTCGCCCGGAACGCGCGCCACGGAACCTCGATCGCCGTCGCGTAGACGAGGAGCGGCAGGAAGATATCCATCACGAGCTGCGGATCGAGATGAATCGCCGGCAAGCCGGGAACGAAGCTCAACGCGAGGCCGGTCAGCACGAAGAGCAGCGGCTCCTGGAGCGAAAACCTCCGCGCGACCAACGAAGCCGCGATGAGCAATGCGAGAAGCGCCAGCGCGGCGTCGAGGAGATTGATCATCGGTTCGCGCGAGAACTATACGCTGCAATGTCGCGAAGCAGGCGTCGCATCGGACGTCCGCGAGCCGTAAGCCGGTAAAATGGACCCATCCCCAACTGGAGCCTCGAACGAAGTGATCCAACGACGAATCCGCGGCGCGCTCCTTCTCGCCGCCCTGGGCTTCATCCTTTGCGAAGCCAACGCGCAGATCCAGACGGTGCCCGGAATGCCGCCGGTGCCGGATCCCCAGAACCTCTACAGCGAGACCGGCGCCGACAAGCTGAGCGCCGCGGTCGCCGGCCACCTCGAGCGCGTCTACGTGCCGCACGTGCAATCTAACGACGTGTACGTGATCGATCCCGTGTCGTACAAGGTCGTCGACCGGTTCAAGGTCGGCCTGAATCCGCAGCATGTGGTTCCGGCGTGGGACCTGCAGACGCTCTGGGTCACGAACAACGCCGAGAGAACCATGAAGGGCAGCCTCACGCCGATCGATCCGAAGACCGGCAAGCCGGGCACGCCGATCGACGTCGACGATCCTTACAACATGTACTTCTCGCCAGACGGCGCATCGGCGATCGTCGTGGCCGAGGCGTTGAAGCGCCTCGACTTCCGCGACCCGCCGACTATGAAGCTGCAGTACTCGATCGCCACTCCGCAGTGCGGCGGCATCAACCACGCGGATTTCGCGATCGACGGATCGTTCGTGATCTTCACGTGCGAGTTCTCGAAGGGGCTCGTGAAGATCGATCTCGTGAACCGCAAGGTGATGGCATATCTCACCCTCTCCAAGGGAGGAATGCCGCAGGACATCCGCGTCTCGCCCGACGGCTCGAAATTCTACGTAGCCGACATGCACGCCGACGGCATCTTCGTGATCGACGGGGAGGCCTTCAGGGAGATCGGCTTCATCGCGACGGGCATGGGCACCCACGGCATCTACCCGAGCCGCGACGGCAGGAAGCTCTACGTCGCCAATCGTGGATCGCACAAGATCCACGGAGTGAAGGGAGGGCCGGGTAGCGTCTCGGTCGTCGACTTCGCGACCGGAAAGGTCGAAGCCAACTGGCCGGTGCCGGGCGGAGGCAGCCCCGACATGGGCAACGTGAGCGCCGATGGCAGGACGCTGTGGCTTTCGGGCCGCTACGACAACGTCGTGTACGCCTTCGACACGACGACCGGCGAGGCGAAAGTCGTCAAGGTCGGGCTCGAGCCCCACGGTCTCGCCGTCTGGCCGCAGCCGGGGCGCTATTCATTGGGCCACACCGGCAACATGCGCTGACGTTCGACGCGTTTCCGAATGCAGACCATTCTCGGTGTCACGGTTCCGTTCTTCGCATTGGTCTGGTTCGGCTACATCGCCGCGCGCCGCGGCTGGGTGCCGACCGAGGCCGTGCCCGCGTTCAACGGGTTCCTGCTCTACTTCGCGGTGCCCGCGATGCTCTTCCGCTTCGCCGCGAACACGCCCTTCGCCGAGATCACCAACGGGCGCTACTTCCTTGCGTGGGGACTCTCGGGGATCGCGATCGTGCTCGTGGTTACCCTCGTCGCGTGGCGGCTCATGCGCCAGCGGCTGCGCGACGCGGCGTTCTACGGGCTCGCGGGGGCGGTGGCCAATGCGGGGTTCATGGGAGTGCCGCTCATCGTGGCGCTGCTCGGCGAGCGCGCCGCCGCGCCGACGATACTGGCGATCGTCGCCGATCTCGTGATGGTCGGGTCCGTGGGCCTCGTGCTGGTGGAGATGGATGGCGCCACCCGGCGCGGATGGCGCGCGGACGTGCGCGATGCGGCGATGCGCATATTCCTCAACCCGTTCCTCCTGAGCATGCTGCTCGGCGCGGCATTCTCGGGGATGGGCTGGAAGCCCGGGACGCCGTTCGCGGAGATCGTGAAGCTGCTGGCCGATTCGGCGGGGCCGTGCGCCCTTTTCGCCATCGGCGTGTCCCTCGTCCGGCCCGATGCGCCGCTGCGCTCGGGCATCCTCGCGCTGCCGGTCGCCGCGAAGCTCGTCGTCCATCCGCTCGTGATCTGGGGCGCGATGCTCGCGGCCGGCATGGACTCCTTCACGACGAAGGTCGCCGTCCTGGTCGCCGCGCTTCCATCGGCCGGGTGGGTCTTCATCTTCGCCACGCGCTACGAGGCCGACGCGGGGCGCATCTCGGCCACGATTCTCTGGACGACGGCGCTGGCATTCGTGACCTTTTCGGCGCTCGTCTGGCTGCTCGGCATCGAGACCCGCTAGCGAGCGCTCGTTACGCGTAGCCGGGAACGATTCGCGAGTGCGCGGCGCACACGAGGCGAATCGATGTGGACCATTCGTCCTTGAAGCATTCGCGCGGATATGCGCAGAAGAGCGGGAATTTCGCCGAGGCCTGGGACTTGTTCCACAGGCACTCGAGCGCCATGGCCCCGGTCCAATTGCCTTCTTTCCACAGGAGCGCCACCATCTCGCCGAAAGCGCGCACGGGGCGCTTCTCCGGCCCGCGCGCTCGCTCGAGGATGGCCCCCGCCACCGAGTTGAAGAGGCTCTCGTCGGGCATTCCGTCGACCATGAAGCGCGACAGGACCTCCTGCGCCAGGAGCGCGACATAGCGGCCTTCCCAGCGGGCGCGGTCGAGGTTGAGCCAGTTGGCACGCAGCCGTTTCTCGAGCTCATGCAGGTGGGGCGCGGTCGAGATGAGGATCACGCCTTCGAGGCGGCGCAGGCCCGCGCTCGCATACCCCTCCAGCGCGTCCATGAAAATGGTCTCGCTGCCGTAGATCTGGACCGAGTGCTCGCTGGGTTGCAGCTTGCCCCAGAAGGTGTCGGTACGCACGCTGGCGCTCCTGCTCACGCTTCCCATCGTGATGCCCATCTCCGTTTGTCGCCAAAATTGTGCCCAAGGCGCCGCACCGCGTCAGTCAGACGATTCCTACCCGGGGCTCGGGTTGCCCGAAGGCGGGCCCTGCCCCTGATACCATTTCCCAATGCGCATCGCCTGCCTCGCCTTCGCGGCACTCGCCCCCACCCTCGCCTGCGCTGCCGGCGAGGTGGAGGAAGGCCGCAAGCTCGTGGCCGAGCATCGGTGCGAGAGCTGCCATCAAGCGAAGACCCTGGGCGACGCCAGCGCGGTCTACCTTCGCAAGGATCGCAAGGTCACCTCGATGGCGAAGTTGAAAGCGCAGGTCGCGCTTTGCAACAGCGAGTTGAACCTGGGGCTCTTCCCCGAGGAGGAGGACCACGTCGTGGATTTCCTCGACGCGACCTACTACAGGTTCTCCGCGAAGTAGGCTACTTGCGCAGGAGCTCGCGCTCCATCAGCAGGTATGTTCCGTAGGCGTTCACGCGATTCGCCGCGTCGAATGCGGGCACGTTGGCGAAGCGGCTCCAGTCGGCCTTCGCGTACGCCTCCTCGAACGGGACGAAATCCTCGACGGCCTTGCCCATCGTCGCGCGAAGGTGCAGCAGGTAGTCGCGCGTTAGCGCGAGGTCCCTGGCGGGATCGCGGGAGAGGTCGCCGTGTCCCGGGATCATGACGCGGGGCCGCATCTTCAGGAGCACGTCGATGCGCTCGAGCCACTGCCGGCTGTCGGCCTCGCCCACGAAGGGAATGCGGCCCGCGAACAGGATGTCGCCGCTGAAGACCACGCCTTCATCGGGAAGAACGACGATCGCGTCCTCGGGCGAATGCGCGGGGCCGAGATGATGGATCTCGAAGCGTACCGCGCCCATCGTGAACTCCGTGTCCTCGCCGAGCCAGCGGTCGGGGCGCACCAGCCTGGTCGATTCGTCCACCCACGGAAAAAGGTCTCGCGATCGCTGCTCGCGCCGGCGCTCGGCCTCCCCGCTGCCGAAGTAGTCCCGCGCCGCCTCGTGGGCCCACACTTCGGCGCCCGCCTCCTTCAGCGCCTCGAGCCCGTAGAAGTGATCGGCATGGTAGTGCGTGAGGATCACGCGGCGGATGGGCTCCTTCGAGACGTTTTCGATCGCAAGGCGCAGCGCGTTGCCCAGCGCCGGCGTTCCCAGCGCGTCGATGACGACGACGCCGGCACCGGTGACGACGAAGCCCGCATTGGAGTTGAAGCCCTCGTTCGCCGCGGAAGCGACGCCCGGTGCGCCCTGCACGTAGTAAACGCGCGCGGTCACCTTGAGCGGGGTGATCTTCGATTGGAGCGCGGGATACTCCGCCGCCGCGGCGACACCGGACGCGGCAAGCAGGATGATCGCGAGGAGCGCGCGCACTTACTCGATGCCGGGATTGCCCTCGACGCCGACGAGCCGGGGCCCGTTGAGCGTCGGCGCGGCGAGCGACTTGCGATCGCGCAGGTAATGGGTGACGACATCCCAGATGGGCTCGCCCGTCACGCCCTCGGCGACGGGCGCCCATCCCGCGACCCTGTAGGTCTTGCTCGCGTCGATCGGCTTTCCCCCGAGGCGCATGTCGCTGATGCGCTTGCCGATGGCCTCGCCGGGCGTGCACGTGTACTCGAGGCCGCCCACGCGCACCATGTCCCCGCCCTGCTGGTAGTAGGGATCGGGATTGAAGAGGTTGTCGCAGACGTCCTCGAGGATGGTCTTCACCATCGCGCCGGTGACGTCGTTGAGCGTCGTCGCGGGGTAGGTGATCGCGGTCCAGTCCATCACGCTCTCCACGGTGATCGCCTCGCCCGGCAGGACCGAGTTTCCCCAGCGGAATCCCGGCGAGAACGCGATCTCGGCGCCCTTCACTTTCATCAAGGCATCGACGATCACCTGGTCGAGCGTGCCGTTGAAGTTGCCGCGCCGATAGAGGAGCGACTCGCTCACGGTGAGCTTCTCCGCGAGCTTCGCTTCGAACGGCGCACGCGCCTTCGCGATGTACGCCGCCATCTCCGCATCGGCGGGAAGGAGCTCGGAGAACACCGGCAGCAGGCGGTAGCGCCATCCCCGGATGCGTCCGTCCGCGAAATCGAAATCGAGCACGCCGAGAAACTTGCCGTTGCAGCCCGCGTTCGTGACGAGCGTGCGACGCTCGCCGTCGCCGATCACGACGGGCTGAGGCACTCCATCGTGGGTATGGCCGCCGAGGATCGCGTCGATCCCGCGGACCCGCGCCGCGAGCTTCAGGTCCACGTCCATCCCGTTGTGCGATAGCAGCACCACGATCTTCGCGCCCTTGGCGCGAAGATCGTCGACCTGCTTCTGCAGCTCCGCTTCCTTGATGCCGAAAGTCCAATCCGCGACGAAGTAGCGCGGGTTCGCGATCGGCGTGTACGGGAACGCCTGCCCGATGATGCCGACGGGCACGCCGTTCATCTCGCGAAGCGTGTAAGCCTTGAACACGGGGTCGCCGAAATCCGCCGTGGAAACGTTCTGCGCGAGGAATTCGATGCGGCCCTTGAAGTCGTTCTCGACGACCTGCTTCACGCGCTCCGCGCCGTAGGTGAACTCCCAATGGCCCGTGGTGATGTCGACGCCCAGGAGCTTCTGCGCGTCCACCATGTCCTGGCCCCGGGTCCAGAGCGAGGTCGCGGAGCCCTGCCACGTGTCGCCGCCATCGAGGAAGAGCGAGCCCGGGCGCGAAGCTTTCAGGCGCTTCACGAGGGTAGCCATGTGCGCGAACCCGCCCATCTTTCCATAGACCTTCGCGAGCGCGCCGAAGTCGAGGTCAGTGAATGCGTGCGATTCGCGCGTCGCGTCCTTGATGCCGTAGGCGGCGAGAAAATGCTTGCCCACGAGGTGCGGGGCCTTGCCGCGCGCGCTGCCGAGGCCCAGGTTCACGCTGGGCTCGCGGAAATGCACGGGACGCAACTGCGCATGGCAGTCCGTCATGTGCAGGAGGCTTACGTTGCCGAAGCGCGCGACGTCGTAGAGATCGTCGCCGCGGGCGGCCAGCGCCTGACCGGGCGAAAGCGGGAAGCCCGCAGCGCCCGCGATGGCGAGCGCCTCGAGAAATTCGCGGCGATCCATCAGAACTCCAGGTCTTCGGCGATCGACTTCACGCCCGCGGAGGCGCAGAGCTCGTCATTGGCAGGGCCCGGCGCGCCCGAGACGCCGATCGCGCCCACGAGCGATCCGCCGCCCTCGATCACCATCCCGCCCGCGACCGCGGCGACCTCCGGAAGGTTGCGAATGCCGGCGTTCGCCTTGCCGGGCTGAAGCTCCCGGTCGAGGGCCGAGGTATTCATCTTGAAGTTGATCGCGGTCCTCGCCTTGCGCTGCGCGGTGTCGACGGTGTGCGGCGCGGCGTAGCGATCGCGCAGCAGCGCCTGGGTGACGCCGCTGCGATCGACGATCGCGACCGTCACCTGGAACCCTTCGGCGCGGCACTTGCCGAGAGCGGCCTGCGCCGCCTTCAAGGCTGCTTCGGGCGTGATCGTGCGTACCGTGAAGGTCGCGCTCTGCGCCATCGCCGTCGCGATGCCGAACGCGAGCCCCGCCGCGACGGCTCGCGCGATCACCGGTTGACCGGCGACTGCGGGTCCATGAGAAGCGCCACGACGTCCTTGATCTGCTGCTCGGTGAGGATGCCCTTCTGCCCGAAGCGCGGCATGTTGGAGCACGCGAAGAACGCCTCGGAGTTGAAGACCTTGCCGTACGCGTACTTCTGCATTTCCGGCGTGAAGCCGCGGACCTTGCCGAAGTTGCGCAGGCTCGGGCCGATCGTTCCGTAGGAGACTTCCGCTTGCGTGAGCTCGTGGCACGCGTAGCAGTTGCCCCCCGACGGCTGCGCCGGGTCGTCGCTGTACTGCATTCCCACGCCGGCCTGCGCGATCTTCTCGCCGCTCTTCCAGTCGCCGAGGTACTTGCCGTCCGCGGGGTAGCTGATCCTCGCGGCCTCGGCCTTCTCGATGCGCTCGGCGACATCCCGGGGCACCGCCGCATCGCCGTGGTACTGGCTGCAGGTGCGCTGCACGTCATCCTGGTCGATCCTGTCGAGCTTCGCCTGACCTTGTTCCTTGAAGGAAGTCTTCATCATCGTGACAGCCTGCGCCGTCAGGTCGGAGCGCTCCGCGAACATCGATGCGCATCCCGCGAGGACCGCCACCGCTGCCGCGATCGCGGCGAATTGCGCTGTGTTCATCCGGTGGCCTCCGCTATCGCTTGATCGAGGGGGCGTCGAAGACGCCGCCGTTCGCGTTCTTCGCGAGGTACATCGTGAGCGCGATGGACGCCGGCGACACGAACTCCAGCTCGGGAAAACGCTGTTGCCGGAAGCAATCGTTCAGGCGCCACTGGAAGGATCGCACCTCGCCCTGCGACACGCGGTACGCCGGCCATCCGCCATACGCGCGCTGCGCGTCGGCGGTCGCGGTGAGGTTGGGCAGGTCCTGCAGGCGAATGCGTTTCGCATCGGCGCCGTGGCAGGTCACGCATCCGAAATCGTGCGTGCCGCCGCGATAGAAGAAGATCGTCTTGCCGAGCTCGTAGGCTTCCCGCTCCTTCGGATGGCTCGCCGCGACATTCATCTTCATGCCTCGCGATTCCGACGCGACGTAGGCGACGAGCGCGTCCATCGGAACCTTCTTGCCGGGCCCGCCGAAGGGATCCTTCTTCGCCTGCTCGGGCGTGAGGCCCTGCAGGCTCACCATGCACGTGACGAGGCGCGACTCGAGGTCCTCGACCTTGTCGGTGTCGGCGAAATACCGGGGAAGCACGGTATACGCGCCCTTCACGATGCCGGGCCCGAGGCCGAGGTCGCAGCGCTCGAGCGACGCGTTCTTCGGGCCGCGCTTTTCCTTCCACAGCGCCTCGCCTCGCGCCTCCCACAGCTCCGCGGGATTGCCATCGCTCAAGGCGGCGCGGTAGCGCTCGATCTCCTCGACGGCTGAACGCTGCTGCGCGATGGCGGCCGCGGCGCCGAAAGCGCCAAGCAGGCAAAGGACCGATGCGGTCCGTCGTGTCCGTTTCAAAGTCTCTCCTCGCTAATGATTTTCCGGTCTCGCGCCGGATGGCCTCACGGCTTGAGGTAAGCGTAGCCTTCCTGGAACTGCAGGCGGCTCACCTCGGCGACGCCCGAAGGAACGATCTTGGCCTCCTCGATCACCTGTTTGGGATCGATGTTGCGAGACGTGAGCGTGATGTTGCAGACGCGGAATTCCACGCCCCTCGAGACGAGATCCTGCACGGCGACCTCGTAGGGATTGCCGTTCTTGTCCTGCGCGTCGCGCAGCAGGAAGTTGATGCCGGCCGCGTGGGTCACGACGACGATCTTCACCTTCGGGTCGACCGAGAGGTGATTGCGGATGTTGCGCAACGCCTGGGTCGCCTGGTCGTTGCCCTCGTTCACGTGATAGACGACCCTGACCGGATCGCCGGGCGACGCCATGGCGCCGAGCGCGACGGCTGCGAGGCCCGCCGCGAGCCACATCCTTGCTGAACGCATGATCATGCCTTTCCAGTGCGCGACATCGCGCGGCTACGAAATGGTGGCCTCGTCCGTGCGCGTATCGCCGTGGTTGTCGGTCCAGGTGATGGTCACCTTGTCGCCGGGCTTGCCGCCGGAGAAGCGAAACGCGAGGAATGGGTTCTTCGACACCGCGGGGCCCCACTCGGCCGACAGCACGGTCTTGCCGTTGTGCTGCGCCGTCACGTTCTGGATGAACCACGCGGGAACGACGGCGCCCTTCGCATCCTTGCGCTGGCCCGTCTCCATCTCGTGGCTCATGAGGACCTTCACCTCCACCTTGTCGCCGGCCATCGCGGCGCGAATCTTCATCGGGTCTGCCATCGCTAGCCTCCGCACCCGCCCAGGGTCACTTTCACTTCCTTGGGCGCGTAGTAGAACTTGCCGTCGCTCGTCTTCACGACGGCGAAGACGTTGGACGTCTGGCCCATCTTCACGCGCGTGTTCACCCAGGGCTCGGTCCCCTGCGGAAAATCGAATTTCGCGGCGAGGATGCTGGGGTTTTTCTCCACGAGGACCGAGATCGACTCGGTGTTCGGGATCTTGCTCGAGATCGTGAAGGGAACGACCGCGCCGTTTTCCGCGATGTCGGGCGACGTGATCGTGATGTCCTTGCTTTCCGTGGGAGGGGCGCCACCCATCGCCTTCACGGCGTCGTTCAGCGTCTTCACCTCGAATGCGGCTTTGTTCCAGCCCTGCGCCCATGCGCGGCCCGGCTTGAAGAGTCCTGCGGCCATGGCGAGCCCCAGGACCGCCGCGCCGCCGCCGCCCTGCAGCATTTTCCTGCGACTGTTGTTCATATCCGTTCCATTTCCTCGTGCGCGCTTTCGCAACCCAAAATTATAACCCCAGCACCCATCGAACCAGCGCGTGCGCGTCGGATTCGGCGAGAGCGGGGTTGGGCGGCATCGGGATCGATCCCCACGCGCCGCCCCCGCCATTCAGGACCTTCTCCACGAGCTTCGCTTCGCTGCCGGGCTCTCCCCGGTACTTCGCGGCCACGTCCTTGAACGCGGGGCCGACGACGCGCTTGTCGATGGAATGGCAGGCTAGGCACCCACCGCGGCTCGCGACGTCGTCCATGGACGATGCCTTCGCCACTGCGAGTGCCGGCGCTGCCTTGTCTCCGCGGCCGCTTCGCGTGGCGCCCACGCCGCGGTTCTGCTGCGCGATGTCGCCGAAGGCGCCCTTCGCCGACTCGGGAAAGATCGAGGAGACGTTCACCTCGACGGCGCAATCCTTCATGCAGGCGACGTTGGCGACGTCGGGCTTGCCCCTTACGTCCCACATTCCGTGATCGCGCGTCATGCCATTGCGGTTCGGGAGCCTCGCCTGCACTTCGGCAATGTTCGCGTCCGAGAGCACGAAGTCGTCCGCGACGATGTCGCCGAGGTTCAGCAGGTAGGCCACGGCCGCGTACACCTCGTCGGTCGACAGGCTCTTGGGCGCATTCCACGGCATTGCGCGGCGAACATAGTCCCAGAGGGTCGAGATCGAAGACAGCTTCATCATCGTGGTGCGGGCGACATCGGCGCTGACGAGGGACTTGACCCGCCCGGTGCGGAGGTCCTCGGCGGTGGTGCCTCCCACGAGCGGCGTGAAGACCTCGTTCGACTCGCCGAAGGTGCCGTGGCAGGAAGCGCATTTGTCGTCCCACACCTTTCGTCCCTGCGTCACGCTGCCCGAGCCCGGGGGCAGTCCCTTGAAGTCGGGCCGCACGTCGATGTCCCACGCGGCAATCTCGGCGGGCGTCGCAGACCGTCCCACGCCGGGATACGGCCCCGCGAGCGCCGCCGACGCTCCGGCTAACGCCAGCGCCATTGCCGCGAAGGCGGGAACCCAGGCCCGGCTAATAGACCTGAGCATTGGACACCTCCCCGCTCTCGGCGACCTTCCACGACTGGATGGCGTTGTTGTGGTAGATCGAGCGCTTGCCGCGCACGGCGCGCAGCTGGCTGATCTTCGGCTGCACGTAGCCCGTCTCGTCGATCGCGCGCGACTGCAGGATCGCGGGGCCGCCGTCCCACACCCAATCGATGTTGAAGCGCGTTAGGCACTTGGGCAGCACGGGAGATTCGATGCGCGCCGTGCGCCAGTTGCGTCCGCCATCGGCCGAGACGTCGACGCGCTTCACGCGCCCGCGCCCCGACCACGCGAGCCCCGTCACGTTGTAGAAGCCCTTGTCGAGGAGGAATTGCCCTCCCGAGGGCGACGTGATCACCGATTTGCACTCCTGGATCGACGTGTACTGTCGAAGGGTGCCGTCGGGCATGAGATCCACGTAGTGCACCACCTCGTCCTTGGTGCCCCACGGCTGGTCGCCGACCTCGATCCTGCGAAGCCACTTCACCCAGGACACGCCCTGGATGCCGGGCGCCACGAGGCGCAGCGGATAGCCGTTCTCGGGACGCAGCATCTCGCCGTTCATCGCCCACGCGACCATCCCGTCGTCGAGGGCGCGCTCCATCGACAGCGTGCGGGTGAGGCTCGAGCCATCGGCGCCTTCCGCGAGGACGAACCTGCCGTTCCTGCGGTCGAAGCCGCAGTCGTCCAGGAGCGTCGCGAGCTTCACGCCGGTGAACTCGCAGCACGAGAGCATGCCGTGCGTGTACTGCACCGTCGGCACCGAGACGTTGCCCCACTCCATCGCGGTATTCGCGCCGCACTCGATGAAGTGCATTCGCGAGACGGCGGGAAGGCGCATGAGGTCGTCCATCGTGTAGACCTTCGCCTGCCTGACCATTCCCATCACCATCAGCCGGTGGCGGCTCGGATCGATGTCCCACCAGCCCTGGTGATGGCGCTCGAAGTGCAGTCCGCTCGGGGTGATGATGCCGAAGAGGCCTTGCAGCGGCGCGAACGAGACCGATGCAGCCCCGACGCGCGTGAGGCCGGGGCTCTCGCGCCGCTGCAGGTTCTTCTCGAACTGCGACGGAAGGCCGTAGCCTCGCGCGACGACGGGTTGACCCAGCCCCCGCGAATGCTCGGGGAGCTCGAGGATTGCGGGGTCGCCGGCCTGCGTGGCGGCCTCGGCCTCGGGCGCTGCGATGGCCGCGGCCGCGGCGAGGAACGCGCCGCGAAGGAACTCGCGGCGGCCCGCCTGCACCGCGGCGATCTGGCCTGCATCGAGGAAATTTTCGGGGGCGGGCGTGAGGCGCCCGGCCGCGCGCGACGGCTTCATCTTTGCTCCTGGCTGCCTCGCAGTCTAGGAGCGGCCGCGAATATTAGTCAAGGCTAATATTGACGGTTCCTGATCGACGCCCTACATTGCGGCATGCCCACGCCAGCCCGCGCCCGCAAGCGCCCCGCGAAGAAGGTTCCGAGCGACATCTTCGACCTGATCGGCAAGGGCGAGAACATCCGCGAGGCGAGCGCGGCGATGCAGGCGATGGCGCATCCGCTGCGGCTGAAGATCCTCTGCCTCGTGAACAACCAGGAGCTCTCCGTCCTCGAGATCGTCGACGCCGTCGGAACGTCGCAGAGCAACATCTCCCAGCACCTGGCGGTGCTGCGCGACACGCGCATCCTCGCCGCGCGCAAGGACGCCAACAAGGTCTACTACCGCATCGTCGATTCGCGCGTGCTCGAGATGATCGCGCTCACCCGGCGCATTTTCTGCACCTTCTGAGTTCTACTTCCATTTCTTCGCGGCGGTGTCGTCGCTCGGGCGCGCTTCCACCCAGCGCGGGCCTTCGGGCGTGTCCTCGCGTTTCCAGAATGGCGCGCGCGTCTTGAGGTAATCGATGATGAACTCGCACGCGGCGAAGGCGTCGCCGCGATGCGGGCTCGCGACGCCGACCAGCACGATGCGATCGCCGGGCCGCAACGGGCCCACGCGATGGATCACGAGCGTGTCGGTGAGATCCCAGCGCGAGCTTGCCTCGGCGCAGATGCCTTCGAGCGCCTTCTCGGTCATGCCGGGGTAGTGTTCCAGCGTCATGCCGCTCACGCGAGCCCCGTCGTTCGCGTCGCGCACGATTCCCACGAAGCTCGCCACGGCGCCCACGTCGCGGCGCCCGTGCGTGAGCGTCTCGAGCTCCTTGCCGGTGTCGAAGTCGGCTTCCTGGACGCGAACGGACGGCATCTAGCCTCCGGTGACCGGCGGAAAGAATGCGATCTCGTCGCCGGGGCTCACCGGAGTCGCGAGACCTGCCATTTGCTGGTTTACCGCGACGCGCCACGTCCTGCCCGGCGCGAAGGCCTCGGTCCACTGGGTGCCTCGGGCCCGCAATGCCTCGACTACCGAAGAGACGGTCGCGTTACCCATTGGCAGCGCGAGCTGCTCGCGCGAGTTGCCGAGGCTTTCGCGAAGGCTTGCGAAGTAGAGGATCGTGACCACGGCCCGCCTTCAGCGCACCAGGCGCGCGCGATCGAGCCCGAGGTACTGGAGCGTGAAGCGCGCAACGCCCTCGGCATCATCGAGGTCGAACCGCGGCAATGCGGTGTCGAGCGGCTCGTCGGTCGCCACGGCGACCACGTGCGCATCTTCCGGGTACAGGAGCGGCCCGTTGCCCGAGCGCCGGTGCACCTCGATCTTGGGAATGGGCTCGCTCTTGTATCCCTCGACGATCACGAGGTCGCAGGCAGACAAATGCTTCAGCTGCTCCTGGAGCGAAGGCTCGGCGGCGCCACGCAGCTCGTGCATCAGGGCCCAGCGCTTGGACGAGCTGATCAGCACCTCGCCGCAGCCCGCGTGACGGTGCCGGTACGAGTCCTTCCCAGGCTGGTCGATGTCGAACTCGTGGTGGGCATGCTTGACGAGCGACACCCGGACGCCCTCGCGCACGAAGACCGGAATCATCTTCTCGATGAGGGTCGTCTTGCCGCTGCCGCTGAAGCCCGCGATGCCCATGATTTTCATGGATGAAATGATACGGCATCGCCAATGAAAAAGCCCCAGGCCGATGCCTGGGGCTCGAAGGGCGGTGCGGAACCTACTTCTTGGTCGAGCGCTTCACCGCGCGCTTCGTCGCCGACTGGGCGGTCGCGACGTTCTTCTCGACGCTGTCGTAGATCTGCTTGTTGATCGTCGCCATGTTGTCGTAGGCGCTCTGCGCGGCGGCGATCGCCGTCTTCAGGTTCGACACGACGGATTCGCTGCCCGCGGGCGCGTACTTGAGCGCCTCCTCGAGCGCCGCGATCGCGGCCTTGTTGAGCTGCGCCGTGTTCTGCTCGAGGACGCGCTTCACTTCGTCGCTCGACGCGGCGGCGGTCTCGTAGGCGGTGCGCGAATACGTGTAGGCGCGTTTCATCGCGGGCTCGACGGCGGCGGAATTGATCGCCACCAGCTCGTTCACGTCGTGCGCGCTGGCGAGGCTCTGCGCGTGGCGCGTGGCCTGAGTGATGGATTCGCGGGCGGCACCGAGGCCGAGCTCCGTGAATTTCTCGATGTTGCCGAGGGAAAGCTGG
>JADGRS010000141.1 GCA_017880705.1 Burkholderiales bacterium | reverse complement strand
GCCGCCGGGCTTGTTCACGACCACCATCGGCTGCTTCATCAGGTTGTGCTTGGCGACCATGCCCTGGATGAAGCGGGCCATCTGGTCGGCGCCGCCGCCCGGCCCCGCGGGCACGACGAACTCCACGGTCTTGGTGGGTTCCCAGGCGAGGGCGGGCGTGAGCGCGGTGAGCGCCGTCGCGACCAGCGCGACCAGGCGGCCGCGGGTGAAAAAAGCCTTGTTCATGAGTCTCTCCTCGGTTGTCGAATAGACGGAACTTTTACCTCGCGCGGCCAAGTCCAGGGCCGCGTGGGCGCCCGCTGTTCCTCGCGGGCCGAATGTGTGGCGCTCTCTATCGCGCCGCTGCCTTTCTCGGCGAACCGGCGTCCATCCATGGCGCGGGCCCCGCATCTTCCCACGCCATCTCGTCCGCCGCGAAACCGATCGGGGCGGCTCCGAGGTCCGCGAGGGGATCGTCGAATGCCATGGATACGTCTATAGAGTGCGTGTGAAGGCGCTTATGAAGACTATAATTTTATCCTGCGAACGGTAGTCAGCGGTGGCTCGAATGGCCTTGACTTGCATCAAGAGGGTGAGAAATGCGGCATGCGCAGGACTCGTGGCGCTCGCGCCCGCGTTCGCGCACGCCGACGCGCCCGGCGATGCCGATGTCCTGGCCGCCCGGGACGCGGCGCTGCGAGGGCAGTGGAAACAGGTCGAAACCTATCGCGCGCGCCTCGCGGGGCACATCCTCGAGGCTTATCCCGCGTACTGGCTCCTCGCCGGAAACATCGAGCGCAGCGACCCACGCGACGTGCGGGCCTTTCTCACGCGCCATGCCGACTCGCCGCTGAGCGAGGGGCTGCGCCGCGACTGGCTCAAGGCGCTGGGCGCCGCGGGCTCGTGGGAGCTCTTCCGCGCCGAATATCCGCGCATGCTGGGCGACGACGTCGAGGTCGCGTGCTATTCGTTCCAGGAGCGCCTGGCGCGAGGCGACACCGAAGCGATCGCGGAGGCGCGCGCGCTCTTCATATCCGCGCGGGAGACCGGCGGGGCCTGCGATCCCGTGTTCGCCGCCGCGGTCGCCGCAAACGCGGTTTCCGAAGCCGACGCGTGGGATCGCGTGCGAAGGCTCCTCTCGTCGGGAAACGTGAAGGAAGCCAAGCGCGCCGGAGCGCTGCTCCCGTACCGGGTCTCCATCGTCGACAAGGCGCTCGACGGCGTGGCCCGCGACGCGGGCCGGTTCCTCGCCCACGAGAAGCTCGGCAAGAATCCGAACCGCGCATCGCAGGAGACGCTGGTCTTCGCGATCGAGCGCCTCGCGCGCAACAAGCCCGAGGAAGCCGCCGAGCGGCTCACGGCCATCGCTCCGCGCCTTACCGCGGACGCAGCGGCGTACGCTTGGGGACAAGTCGCATGGCAAGCGGCGCTTGCGCACCAGCCGCGGGCGCTGGAGTGGTACGCACTCGCGCGCAACACGCCGCTCACCGATTCGCAGATCGCGTGGAGGGCGCGCGCCGCGTTGCGCGCCGCCGATTGGAAGGAAGTGCTCGCGTCGATCCAGATGCTCTCCCCGACGCAAGCGCGCGAGTCCAACTGGCGCTATTGGCGCGCCCGCGCGTTGCGCAACCTCGGCGCGCCCGAGGCCGCCGACGCGCTGCTGAAGGGGCTCGCCGGCCAGCAGAACTTCTACGGGCTCATCGCCGCGGACGAGCTGGGAACCGCGGCGACGCCCGACTGGAACGGCTGGCGGGCGAGCGAGGCGGATCTCGATCGCATGCGGGGCATCGATGCGATCCAGCGCTCGCTCGCGCTCTACCGGCTCGGCATGGACAACGAGGCGCTGCGCGAATGGCTGTGGGCCATTCGCGGGCTCGACGACCGCGGCCTCCTCGCGGCCGCGGAGCTCGCGCGCCTCGCCAACGAGCCCGATCGCGCGATCAACACCGCCGATCGCACCCTCCAGATCCACGATCTCGCGCAGCGCTTTCCCATCCCGCACCGCGAAGCGCTCGGCGCGGCGGCGCGGCAGTGGGATCTCGACGAGGCGATCGTGTACGGCATCGTGCGGCAGGAGAGCCGCTTCATGCCCGAGGCGCGCTCGCCCGTCGGCGCGAGGGGGTTGATGCAGCTGATGCCCGCCACCGCGCGCTGGGTCGCGCGCCAGATCGCGATCTCGCCGTTCCGCCCCGAGATGCTGGTGCGGCCCGACGTGAACGCGCAGATGGGAAGCTACTATTTCCGCCGCGTGCTGGATAACCTCGGCCATCCGATCCTCGCCACGGCGGCCTACAACGCCGGGCCGGGCCGCGCGCGCCGATGGCGCGACGAGCGCCCCCTAGAAGGCGCCATCTACGTCGAGACGATTCCCTTCAGCGAGACGCGCGACTACGTGAAGAAGGTGTTCACGAACGCGTGGTTCTACCGCCACCGCCTCACGGGCAAGGCGGCAAGCATGCGCGAGCTGCTGGGCACCGTGCCCGGCCGCGCGGGCGAGCCCGCCGTCGCCGCGAACATCCCCTGACATGGATATCGAGAGCCTTTGCATCATCGGCGGCACCGGGTTCGTGGGCCGCTCCATCGCCGAGCAGGCGTGCGCGCGGGGCCTGCGCGTGCGCGTGGTCACGCGAAGCGCGCCGCGCGCGCGCCCGCTGCTCGTGCTGCCCACGCTCGAGACGGTCGTGGCCGATCCCAACGACGAGGAGTCGCTCGGGCGATGCCTCGAGAACATGGACGCGGCCGTCAATCTCGCGGGAATCCTCCACGAGCGCCGCGGCGCGACGTTCGAGTCGGTGCATGCGGAGCTGCCGCGCAAGATCGCGCGAGCCTGCGGCGTAGCGGGCGTGCGCCGCGTGCTTCACATGAGCGCCCTGGGCGCGGCGGCCGATGGGCCGAGCGCGTACCTTCGCTCGAAGGCGAAGGGCGAGGCGGCGCTGCGCGAGGCCGGGGCGGCGCTCTCGTTCACGATCTTCCGGCCGTCGGTCATCTTCGGCGAGCATGACCGCTTCCTGAATCTCTTCGCGCGGCTCGTGCGGATCTTTCCGGTGATCCCCCTCGGCGGCGCGCGCGCGCGCTTCAAGCCGATCTGGGTGGAGGACGTCGCGCGCTGCTTCGTCGCGGCGCTCGGCGACGCGCGAACGTCGGGCCAGACCTACGAGCTGTGCGGCGCGCGCGCCTGCACGCTCGAGGAGACGGTTCGCCTGGTGGCGGCGATCGCGGGGCGCAAGCCCCGCATCGTCGCGCTGCCCGATTCGCTCGCGGCGTTGCAGGCGTTCGTGTTCGAGCACCTTCCGGGCAAGCTCCTCACGCGCGACAACCTGCGCTCGATGAGCGTCGACAACGTCTGTAGGGGGCCCTTTCCGGCGGTGTTCGGCTTCGAGCCCTCGCCGATGGAGTCGGTGGCCGCCGAATACCTCGCGGGCGCGGGGGTGCGCGCCCGCTACCAACAGTTCCGCAACTACGCAGGAAGGTGAGGCCATGGCCGGCTGCACGCTCGTGATCGGCAACAAGAACTACTCGTCCTGGTCGATGCGCCCGTGGGTGCTCATGAGGCAGCTCGGGATCGCGTTCGACGAGAAGCGGCTGCCCTTCCACTCCGGCGAATGGGACGCCGAGATCGAGCGCTGGTCGCCGTCGCGCCTGGTGCCGGTGCTGTGGAGCGGCGAGCAATCGGTGTGGGACACGCTCGCCATCATGGAGACGCTGCACGAGTGGCACCCGGAGAAGGACGTGTGGCCGCGCGACGCCGTGGCGCGCGCCTTCGCACGCTCCATTTCCGCCGAGATGCACTCGGGGTTCCGCGACCTGCGCGCGAAAATGCCGATGAACATCCGCGCCTCGCACCCGGGCAAGGGCATGAGCGCCGAGGTCCAGGCGAACATCGCGCGCATCGAGCGCCTGTGGGGCGAGGCGCGGCGGCGCTTCGGCGCCGGGGGCCCGTTTCTCTTCGGCGCGTTCGGCGCGGCCGATGCCATGTACGCGCCCGTGGTGATGCGCTTCAAGACCTACGCGGTGAAGCTCGAGGCGGAATCCGCCCGCTACTGCGAAGCGATGCTCGCCTGCGCGGGCGTGCGCGCGTGGATCGACGACGCGCTGAAGGAGAAGGAGTTCGTCGCCGACGACGAGCCCTACGCAACCGCGTAGCTCCCATAGCGAATGAAGATCTACTCCGTCGGCGGCTCGGTTCGCGACGAGTTGCTCGGCATCGCCGTGCAGGATCGCGATCACGTCGTGGTCGGCGCCGATCCCGCGGAGATGGCGAAGCGCGGCTTTCGCGCCGTCGGCGCGGACTTTCCCGTGTTTCTGCACCCCGAGACACACGAGGAATACGCGCTCGCCCGCACCGAGCGCAAGACGGCGCCCGGCTACCGGGGCTTCGTCTTCCACGCGGATCCGGGCGTCACGCTCGAGGAAGACCTTCGCCGCCGCGACCTCACCATCAACGCCATGGCGCGCGGTGAGGACGGCGCGCTCGTCGATCCCTATGGCGGCGAGCGCGACCTTCGCGCCGGCGTGCTGCGCCATGTGAGCCCGGCGTTCGCCGAGGACCCGGTGCGCATCCTGCGCGTCGCGCGGTTCGCCGCGCGCTTCGCCTTCGCGATCGCGCCCGAGACGATGGCGCTCATGCGGGAAATGGTGCGGTCGGGCGAGGCGGACGCGCTCGTTCCCGAACGCGTGTGGCAGGAGCTCTCCCGCGGGCTCATGGAGAAGATTCCCTCGCGAATGATCGCCGTGCTTCGCGAATGCGGCGCCCTGGCGCGCATCCTTCCGGAGCTCGACCGCTCGTTGACGCGCCCCGGCGCGCCCGAGAATCTCGCGCGCCGCCTCGATTGCGCCGCGGCGGGCGGCCATGCGCTCGCGGTGCGCTTCGCGTCCCTCGCGATCGAGCTTGCGCCCGCGGAGCTCGCTGCGCTCGTCGAGCGGATCAATGCGCCGGGCGATTGCCGCGAGCTTGCGCGTCTCGCGGCCTGCGAGCGCGAGGAGATCGGGCGGCGCGACCTCGACGCCGAATCGACGCTGTCGCTGCTCGAGCGGGCCGACGCATTTCGCAGGCCCGAGCGTCTCGACCGGCTGCTCGAGACCGCCGAGTGCGACGCCCCGCCGGAGTCGTTCGCGCCGCGCGCGCGGCTGAAGCGAGCGCTGGAAGCGGCGCGCGGCGTGGATGCCGCGAATATCGCGCGCGACAATCCCGGCGACATTCCCGGAGCCCTTCGGCGCGCACGCCTCGTCGCCATCGCGTCCCTCCAGCCCGCAACCGGGAACTGAGTCCCTTCTCGCAAGGCGCTTCTCAAGACGATCGCACGGAGAACACGGAGATTCCACAGAGATCCACGGAAAGGGCTTCTCAGCGTGAAATTCGTGGCCAAGGATCGATCCGCGCGCTGCTATCCGGCAGTTGCAGTTCTCCGTGTGCTCCGTGGACCTCGGTGTTCTCCGTGTGATCGTCTTGATAACCCAGCCGGGCGAAAAAAAACCCCCGGAAAATTCCGAGGGCCATCCAATACGACTTGGGAAAAACGTGAGCCCCCGACGACCCCGCGGCCCGATGTCGCCTAGCGCTTCTTCGCTTTCGCTTTCGACGTCGCGGACTCCACGGTCGCGACGTTCTGATCGTCGGTCTTCTCGACCGTGTCATAGATCTGCTTGTTGATCGACGCGATGTTGTTGTAGGCGCTCTGCGCGGCGGCGATCGCGGTCTTCACGTTGTCGACCACGCCTTCCGAACCGGACGGGGCGTACTTGAACGCTTCCTCGAGGGCGGCCACGGCGGCGCGGTTGAACTCGGCCGTCTGCTTCTCGATCGCGCGCTTCACTTCGTTGTTGGTCTCGGCGGCGCTGTCGTAGGCGGTGCGCGAGTAGGCGTACGCGCGCTTCATGACCGGCTCGAGCGCGGCGGAGTTGAGGGCGATGACTTCCTGCACGTCTTTCGCGCCGGCGAGGGACTGGGCATGCGCGGTGGCTTGCTCGACGGAATCGCGGGCGGCGCCCAGGGAGAGCTCGGCGAAGCGCTCGACGTTCGCGAGCGACAGCTGCGCGAAATACGTGAACTGGTTGATGGCGGCTTCGTTAGCGGCGCTGAATTGATCGATCTTGAACATGATGTTTCCTTTCCTGAGAATTTGGGTGGTCACTCTTTTGCTGCACTGCACAATAGCCATTCTAGGCCGTTTTCCCCTGAAGTCAAGAAATATTTGTTGCAGCGCAGCATGGACCTGAGGCGCGGCCTAAAGCCCGTCTTCTCAAGCACTTAGCCCATGAAAAAGGCCCGCGGGACGCGGGCCTTCGGCCTTCCGGAGAGCCTCCCGGACGCTATTTCACGTTCACGGTGATGCCCCGCTCCTTCAGGTAGCGCGCCGCGCCCGGATGGAAGGGGATCGGGGAGGCCCCCGTCGCCTGGTTGGCGAGCTCGAGGAAGCTGGCGTCCTTGTGCACCCTCACCAGCTCGTCCTTCTTCTCGAACATCATCTTGGTGATCTGGTAGACGAGGTTCTCGTCGGCGTCCGCCGGCACGACCAGCAGGTTCCACACGTCGATGTTGGTGGTATCCCGCGTCTCGCCGGGATAGGCGTTCGCGAGGATCTTGTTCTTCACGTAGATCGGGCCGAACTTCTTGCGCATGTTCTCCGCGCCGTCGCCGTGGTCGATGAGCTTGATGGTCTTCCCCGGCGTCGCCGCGAGGTCGGTGATCGAGGGTGTCGGCACGCCTCCAACCCAGAAGAGCGCGTCGATCTTGCCGTCCTTCAGCGCGGAGACGCTCTCGGCCACCGAAAGGCGCTCGCGCGTCATGTCCTTGTTGGGATCCATGCCGAAGGCCTCGATGAGGCGCATCGCCGTCACCTCGGTGCCGCTCACCGGCGCGCCCGTCGAGACGCGCTTGCCCTTCAGGTCCTTCATCGTGTTGATGCCGCTGCCCTCGACGGTGACGACGTGCATCCGGTTGGGATAGAAGACGACGAGCGTGCGAAGCGCCACCTTGTGGCCGGTGAACTTGTCGAATCCGTTGACGGCATCCCACGCCGCGTCCGCCATCGTGAAGCCGACCTCCGACTTGCCGCCGCCGATCAGCTGCAGGTTGGCGATCGAGCCCGCGGTGACCTCGGCGGTGGCTTCCACGCCCGGAACGTATTTCGACAGCATCGCGGCGAGGCCTCCGCCGAGCGGGTAGTAGACGCCACCCGTGCCTCCGGTGCCGATGGAGATGCGGGTGGTCTTCTTGTCCTGCGCGCCGGCGGTCGTGAAACCCACTGCGGCGATGACGGCGATGAGCACCGCGATGAAGCGCCTCATGGTGAGTTTCTCCTCCCGGATGTTATTGACGACCCGTTCAAGAATACCCGATGGGGCGAAGGACAGTAGAATCGTCCGACTTCAAAGAGCGAGGCCGCGCATGGCACAGGTAATCGGCGTTCCGAAGGAGACCTTCCCGGGGGAGAAACGCGTCGCGACGGTGCCCGAGGTCGTCGGGAAGCTCGCGAAGCTCGGCTTCGGCGTCATCGTCCAATCGGGCGCGGGCGAGGCGGCGAGCATCGGCGACGAGGCCTACGTGGCTGCGGGCGCCAGAGTCGTCCCCGATGCCGCGGCGATCTGGTCCGGCGCCGAGATCATCTTCAAGGTCCGCGCTCCCGGCCGCGAGGAAGTGCAACTGATGCGCGAGGGGCAGATC
>JADGRS010000006.1 GCA_017880705.1 Burkholderiales bacterium | reverse complement strand
GATCCTGAAGGAAGTCGCGAAAGAGGGATCGTCGGCTCAACGGGAAGAGGCGAGCAAGCTCATCGCCTCGCTGTAGCGCGTTCGCCGCAAGCCACATTGGCGGGGCCTTGCCCCGCCAATTTCATTCCAGGACCTTCCATGCGCATCGCCCTCGGACTCGAATACGACGGCGCTGCGTTCTGCGGTTGGCAGACGCAGCCCGGCGGCTGTGGCGTGCAGGATCACCTCGAGAAGGCCCTGGCGAGTCTCGCGAATGCGCCCGTCCAGGTCACCGCGGCGGGCCGTACCGACACCGGTGTGCATGCATCGGCCCAGGTGGCCCACTTCGATTCCGAGGCTCGCCGCGACCCCTCTTCGTGGGTACGCGGCACCAACTCGCATCTTCATGAGAGCGCCCGCGTGTTGTGGGCAACCGAGGTCGCGGCCGATTTCCATGCGCGCTACGCCGCCCGCTCGCGAACCTATCGCTACCTGCTTCTCGATGCCCCGGTCGCGCCGGCCATTCTTCGCGGCCGCGTCGGCTGGTATCACCACCCGCTCGACGAGAAGGCGATGCAGGCGGGCGCCGAAGCTCTCCTCGGCGCGCGCGACTTCACGTCGTTTCGCGATGCCCAATGCCAGGCCAAGTCGCCCGTTCGGCACATGCTGGACGCGCGGGTGGAGCGATGCCGCGGGCTGGTCGTGTTCACCTTCCGCGCCAATGCCTTCCTTCATCACATGGTGCGCAATGTGGTGGGATCCCTTGTCTACGTGGGCGCGGGCAAGCAATCGCCCGCGTGGCTGGGCGAGCTCATCGCCGCGCGCGATCGGCGCCTCGCGGCCCCGACCTTCGCTCCCGACGGCTTGTACCTGGCGGGGGTCGAGTATGATCCGGCGTTCGGCCTTCCCGGCTTTCGCACTCACCCGCTATTCGACCTTCCATGAGCCGCGAACGCACTCGCGTGAAAATCTGCGGCATCCGCGACGCGGCGCACGCACGAGTGGCGGCCGATGCCGGTGCCGACGCGATCGGGCTCAATTTCTATCGCGAGAGCCCCCGCTACGTGGCGCCCGGGGACGCTGCCGCCATCGCGTCCAGCCTGCCTCCGTACGTCTCGGCGGTAGGCCTGTTCGTGAACGAAAGCGCGGCCGGGGTAAGGGCGATCCTCGAAGCCGTGCCCCTCGACCTGCTGCAGTTCCAGGGCGACGAGGATCCCGAGTTCTGCGAGAGCTTCGGGCGGCCCTTCGTCCGCGCGGTACCCATGGCGGCGGGTACCGATTTGCTAGAATACGCAGATCGCTTTTCCCGGGCGAAGGCGCTGCTCCTCGATGCGCACGTACCCGGCCAGAGGGGCGGCACGGGCAAGACTTTCGACTGGGCGGGATTTCCCCGCGATTTCCCGCTTCCCCTCATTCTTTCCGGCGGCCTGACGGCGCAAAACGTCGGTCGCGCGGTCCGCGAGGCGCAGCCCTGGGCGGTGGACGTGTCGAGCGGCGTGGAGGCGGGCCGCGGAATCAAGGACGCCGGCAAGATCATCGAATTCATTCGGAGCGTGCGACGTGAAGATGCAGGGCAACCCGCCTGACTGGGCGCAGTACTCGCTGCCGGACCCGCGCGGCCATTTCGGCCCCTATGGCGGCGTCTTCGTCGCCGAGACGCTGCGCGCGGCGCTGGACGAGCTCACGCTCGCCTACGCCGAGAGCCGCGAGGATCCCGAGTTCCAGCGCGAGCTCGCATGGGATCTGGAGCATTTCGTCGGTCGTCCGAGCCCGATCTATCACGCCAGGCGCCTGTCGGAGCAGGCGGGCGGCGCGCAGATCTACCTGAAGCGCGAGGACCTCAACCACACCGGCGCCCACAAGGTGAACAACACCGTGGGACAGGCGTTGCTCGCGCGCCGGATGGGAAAGGCGCGCGTGATCGCCGAGACGGGAGCGGGCCAGCATGGCGTCGCGACGGCCACGGTGGCAGCGCGCTACGGCATGGAATGCGTGGTGTATATGGGCTCCGAGGACATGCAGCGCCAGGCGCAGAACGTCTATCGGATGAAGCTCCTGGGCGCATCCGTGGTTCCCGTCGAGAGCGGCTCACGCACGCTCAAGGACGCGCTGAACGAAGCGATGCGCGATTGGGTGACTCACGTCGAGAACACTTTCTACATCATCGGCACCGTCGCGGGTCCTCACCCGTATCCGATGATGGTGCGCGACTTCAACTCGGTGGTCGGGACGGAGTGCGTTGCGCAGATGCCGGCGATGTCGGGCAGGCAGCCGGACGCGGTGCTCGCCTGCGTCGGCGGGGGCTCGAACGCGATGGGCATCTTCTACGCCTACATTCCCCAGGAGAAGGTGAAGCTGATCGGCGTCGAGGCGGCCGGGCTGGGCCTGGATACCGGCAAGCACGCGGCCTCGCTTTCGGCGGGTGTGCCCGGTGTGTTGCACGGAAATCGCACCTACCTCCTGCAGGACGCGAACGGCCAGATCCTGGAGACGCATTCGATCTCCGCGGGGCTCGACTACCCGGGCGTGGGGCCCGAGCACGCGTGGCTCAAGGATTCGGGGCGCGCGAAGTATGTCTCGGTCACCGACGACGAGGCGCTCGCGGCATTCCATTCGCTCTGCCGCCTCGAGGGAATCATTCCGGCGCTCGAATCGAGTCACGCGATCGCCTACGCGCTGAAGCTTGCGCCCACGATGCGCAAGGACCAGATCCTGCTCGTGAACCTGTCCGGCCGCGGCGACAAGGACATGCACACGGTGGGCAAGGCCTCGGGGATCGCGTTCTGAGAGCGCCCGTGAGCCGCATCGACGCCACCTTCGCCCGGCTACGCACCGAACGGCGCGCCGCGCTCATTCCGTTCGTCACCGCAGGCGATCCGAGCCCGCAGCAAACGGTCCCGGTGATGCACGCTCTGGTGAAGGGCGGAGCCGATGTGATCGAGCTTGGCGTGCCGTTCTCGGACCCGATGGCGGACGGTCCCGTGATCCAGCGCTCCTCGGAGCGCGCGCTGAAGCACGGTGTCGGATTGCGCGACGTGCTCGCGAGCGTCGCCGAATTCCGCCGCGCGAACGGCGAGACCCCGGTCGTGCTGATGGGCTACGCGAATCCGATCGAGCGCATGGGCCTCGCCGCGTTCGTCGCCCAGGCGCGCGATGCCGGCGTCGATGGCGTGCTCATCGTCGACTATCCTCCGGAGGAGAGCGCGGACTGGCTCGCGGCGCTCGACGGCTCGGGCATCGATCCGATCTTTCTCCTGTCGCCCACTTCGAGCGAAGCGCGCATCGAGCTCGTTTCCCGGGTGGCACGCGGCTACATCTACTATGTCTCGTTGAAGGGAGTGACCGGCGCCGCGAACATCGACACGCGCGAGGTCGAGGCGATGGTCAAACGCATTCGCGCGCGCAGCGCGGTGCCGGTCGGCGTGGGCTTCGGCATTCGCGACGGCAAGACCGCGCGGAACGTCGCCCGTGTCGCGGACGCGGTCGTCATCGGCAGCCGAATCGTGCAGGAGATGAGCGACGCGCCGAACGATGCCGTGGCGCGCGCCGAGGCGGTGCTGCGAGAATTCCGCGCTGCGATGGATGCTGCGGAGGCGATCGCTTGAGCTGGTTTCGCAAGCTCCTGCCGCCCAAGATCAAGCGCGAGGGCACCCAGAAGAAAGCGGTGCCCGAGGGCCTGTGGAGCAAGTGCCCATCGTGCGAGGCGGTGCTCTATTTCACCGACCTCGAGAATAACCTCCACGTCTGCCCGAAGTGCGGCTTTCACAATCGCCTCTCGGCACGGCAACGCCTCGATCTGTTCCTCGATTCCGAAGGTCGCGCGGAGCTCGCATCCGAAGTGGTGCCGCTCGATCCCCTCAAGTTCAAGGACAGCCGCAAGTACAGCGAACGGCTCGACGAAGCGGAGAAGGAAACCGGCGAGACCGATGCGCTGGTGGTGATGCAGGGCTCCGTCAAGGGCGTTCCGCTCGTCGCCGCCGCGTTCGAGTTCGGCTTCCTCGGCGGATCGATGGGTTCGGTTGTGGGCGAGCGATTCGTGCGCGCGGTGCAGGCCTGCTGCGACGAGGGACTGCCTTTCGTCTGCATCACCGCCACGGGCGGCGCGCGCATGCAGGAGGGACTCCTGTCGCTCATGCAGATGGCGAAGACCACCGCCGCGCTGCACCAGCTCACTGCCGCGCGCCAGCCCTTCATCTCGATCCTCACCGATCCCACCATGGGCGGGGTCTCGGCGAGCTTCGCGTTCATCGGCGACGTGGTGATCGCCGAGCCCGGCGCGCTCATCGGATTCGCAGGACCGCGCGTCATCGAGCAGACCGTGCGGGAGACCCTTCCCGAAGGATTCCAGCGCTCCGAGTTCCTGCTCGAGAAGGGCGCCATCGACATGATCGTCGACCGGCGGCAGTTACGCGACAGGGTCGCGCGCCTCGTGACGCTCCTGAAGCGCGAGCCCGTCCCCGAAGCTTGAGCCGCCGCTCGCTCGACGACTGGCTGGAATACATCTCGGCGCAGCATCCCGCGGCGATCGCGCTCGGGCTCGATCGCGTGCGCGAAGTGGCCGCGCGCATGGGCTTCGCGAGCCCTCCCGTCGTGATCACGGTGGGAGGCACCAACGGCAAGGGATCCACTTGCGCCATCGTCGAGCGCATCCTCCTCGAGGCGGGTTATCGCGTCGGGCTCTACACATCGCCCCATCTGCTTCGCTACAACGAGCGCGTTCGCCTGAACGGCGAAGAGGCGACCGATGAAGCGCTGACGCGAGCGTTCGAATGCGTCGAGGCGGCGCGCGGCGCCACGCCGCTCACGTATTTCGAATTCGGCACGCTGGCGGCCCTCGATGCCTTCGACGACGTGAAGGTCGAGGTGGCGATCCTCGAGGTGGGCCTCGGAGGACGCCTCGACGCCGTCAACATCGTCGACGCCGACGTGGCGGCTGTCGTGAGCGTGGACCTCGACCACCAGGCCTACCTCGGGCCGGACCGCGAATCGATCGGTTTCGAGAAGGCGGGCATCTTCCGGGCGTCGCGTCCCGCGATCTTCGGGGATTCGAATCCGCCGGAACGCCTGGTCGAGCATGCTCGGGCGATCGGCGCGGATCTCCTCCTGCTCGGCCGCGATTTCCGCGTCGAGGCGCAGGACCGCCAATGGGACTTCATCGGGCGCAAGGGCACGCATCGCGCCCTTCCGATGCCCGCATTGCGCGGACGCTGGCAACTGAAGAACGCCGCAGTCGCGCTCGCCGCGCTCGACGAGCTCTCCGCGCGCCTGCCCGTTTCGCTGGGCGAGGTGAAGCGCGGCCTCACGCTGGTGCGCCTGCCGGGACGCCTCCAGGCGCTCCCGGGTAGGCCGAGCATCGTACTCGACGTGGGACACAATCCCCACGCCGCCCGCGCTCTCGCGGAGGGGCTGGGCGACATGGGTTTTTTCAAGAAGACGCTCGGGGTCTTCGCGATGCTCGGCGACAAGGACATCGGCGGCGTGGTCGACGCGATGCGCGGGCGAATCGACCGATGGTTCGTCGCCGCGGCGAACGTCGAACGCGCGGCCCCCGCGCAGAGGGTCGCGGAGATCCTCGCGCAACGCGGGCTCGAAGGCGCGACTCGCACCTTTGCGACGGTGCCCGCCGCGCTCGATGCGGCGCGTCGCGAGGCGGGCCCGGATGATAGAATCGTGGTGTTCGGATCGTTCCACACCGTGGCGGAGGCGCTGCAGTCCGCCCCCTAAATGGCCATGGCGTCACCTGCGTCCCCAGAAGCGAGCGAGATCCGGCGGCGTGGCCGCCAGAGGCTGATCGGCGCCATCGCGATCGCTGTGCTCCTCGTGGTCTTCGTTCCGATGATCCTCGATTCGGAACCGCGTGCACCGCGCACCGCGCCCGCGCTCGAGATCCCGCCGAAAGACAAGGCTCCCTCGCTCCCGGCACCGGCGCCGCCGAAGCCCGCGGCAACGCTTCCGTCGGCGCCCCCCGCGGTGCCTCAACCCGCTCCCAGCGTCCCCGCCAAGCAGGCGCCGGCCGCGCCGGTCGCACAGGCGAGTCCGACGCTCGAGGGCTTCGCGGTGCAGGTGGGCGCGTTCAAGGACGAGGAAAAACTCAAGCAGGCGCGCGACAAGCTTGCCGCCGCCGGAATCCGTCATTACATCGAGCGGCGCGACGCGCAATCGGGCGGGCTCACGCGCCTTCGCGCGGGACCATTCCCTACCCGCGACGCGGCGGACAAGGCGCTCGCCGCGGTGCGAGGGGCATCCCTCGACGGCCAGGTCGTGCCGCTGCCGTGAGGACTATTGAACACGGCGGCGCGAGGCCCCATTTGAAGGACTCGGTTCGAAGCGACGCGCAGGGTCAAACCGCATACACTATGCGCGGGCCGTCGCCCGCAGAAGGAAGCCTCGAGCAATGTGCGGAATCGTAGGGGTCGTCGCGCGCAGCCCGGTCAACCAGTTGCTCTATGACGGGATGACGGTCCTGCAGCATCGCGGGCAGGACGCCGCGGGCATCGTCACGGCCGAGGGCCACAGCTTCCACATGCACAAAGGCAAGGGCCTCGTTCGCGACGTGTTCCGAACGCGCGACATGCGCAACCTCGTCGGTCACATGGGCATCGCGCACTGCCGCTACCCAACCGCGGGCTCCGCCGCATCGGAAGCGGAAGCGCAGCCGTTCTACGTGAATTCCCCCTACGGAATCGTCCTCGGCCACAACGGCAACCTCATCAATGCCGAGGAGCTGCGCCGCGACCTCTTCGTCGCCGATCGCCGTCACGTCAACACGAACTCGGATTCCGAGATCCTGCTGAACGTGCTCGCTCACGAGATCCACGACGCGAGCGCGGGGCGCGAGCGCCTGAACCCCGACATCATCTTCACCGCGGTCGCGGGCGTGCACCGGCGCGTGAAAGGGGCCTACGCCGTGGTCGCAATGGTCGCGGGGCACGGCATGCTCGCCTTTCGCGATCCGCACGGCATACGCCCGCTCATCATCGGCCGCGCCGATACGGAGAAGGGGGTCGAGTTCCTGGTCGCGTCCGAGAGCGTCACGGTCGACACCCTCGGCTTCAAGGTGATGCGCGACGTGGCTCCGGGCGAGGCCATCCTCGTCGACGAGAGCGGCAACTTCCACAGCCGACAGTGCGCGCCGAACCCCGAGCTCAATCCGTGCATCTTCGAATTCGTCTACCTCGCGCGCCCCGACTCGGTGATCGACGGCATCTCGGTTCACGAGAGCCGCCGCAACATGGGCGTGAGCCTCGCGGACAAGATCGAGGCGATGGGGCTGAAGGACCAGATCGAAGTGGTGATCCCCATTCCGGACTCCAGCCGCCCCAGCGCGCTCGAGGTCGCGACCAAGCTCGGCAAGCCCTATCGCGAGGGCTTCATCAAGAACCGCTACATCGGCCGCACGTTCATAATGCCGGGGCAGGAGCTTCGCAAGAAGAGCGTCCGCCAGAAGCTGAACGCCATGGCGAACGAGTTCCGGGGCAAGAACGTGCTCCTCGTCGACGACTCGATCGTGCGCGGGACCACCAGCCGCGAGATCGTGCAGATGGCGCGGGAGAGCGGCGCGAACAAGGTGTTCTTCGCCTCGGCCGCGCCGCCGGTGCGGTTTCCGAACGTGTACGGCATCGACATGCCGACGCGAGGCGAGCTGATCGCGACGGGACGCACCGAGGACGAGATCGCCACCCTGATCGGCGCCGACGCGGTGATCTACCAGGACCTGGACGCGCTCATCGACGACGTTCGCCGGCTGAATCCTTCGATCAAGCGCTTCGACTGCTCGTGCTTCGATGGCGTGTACGTGACCGGCGACGTGTCCCAGGAGTATCTCGACGGCGTCGAGGCGGGAAGGCGCGACGGCGAATCCACCGATACGCGCCTTTCAAGCTACCAGCTCGACCTGGGCCTTTCCAGGGTCGACTAGCACCTCCCATGTCCAACGAGTACAAGCCCGACACCCTCGGTGTCCGTGCAGGCGGACTGCGCAGCGATTTCCAGGAGCATTCGGAGGCGCTCGCGCTGACGACCAGCTTCGTCTACAAGAGCGCCGCGGAAGCCGCGCGCAAGTTCGCCAACGAAGAGCCGGGCAACATCTACTCGCGATTCACCAACCCGACGGTGAAGATGTTCCAAGACCGGCTCGCGGCGCTCGAAGGCGCCGAGGCCTGTGTCGCGACCGCGACCGGCATGGCGGCAGTCGCCACGCTTGCGCTCGGACTGCTGAAGAGCGGCGATCACATCATCGCCGCGCGCGGCGTGTTCGGCACGGTCGTGCCGCTCTTCGACCAGATCCTGGCGCGACTCGGCATAGCGACCACCTGGGTCCCGCTCACCGACATCGACGGGTGGAAGCGCGCGGTGCGCCGGGAAACGCGCCTGCTTTTCATCGAGACGCCGTCGAACCCCGCGTGCGAAGTGGCCGACATCGCGGCGCTCGCGGACATCGCGCATGGCGCGGCCGCGGTCCTAGCGGTGGACAACTGCATGTGTTCGCCGGCCTTGCAGCGTCCGATCGAGTTCGGCGCCGATCTCGTCGTGCATTCGGCGACCAAGTATCTCGACGGCCAGGGGCGCGTGCTGGCCGGAGCGATCGCGGGCCGCGCCGATCTCGTCACCGGGCCGCTGTTCAATTTCGTGCGCACCGCAGGTCCCGCCATCTCGCCCTTCAACGCATGGATCTGCCTCAAGGGAATGGAGACCCTGCGCCTGCGAATGAACGCGCAATCGGCGAATGCGCTCGAGCTCGCGCGCTGGCTGGAGGCGCAGCCCGCGGTGGAGCGCGTCAATTACCCCGGGCTCGACTCGCATCCGCGGCACGCGCTCGCCATGCGGCAGCAATCCGCCGGCGGCGCGGTGCTCTCGTTCGTCGTGAAGGGCGGGCGCGAAGCGGCATGGCGCGTCATCGACGCGACGAAGCTCGTCTCCATCACCGCCAATTTCGGCGACGTGAAGACGACCATCTGCCATCCCGCCACGACGACCCACGGGCGCATCCCGCCCGCCGAACGCGACGCTTCCGGAATCGTCGAAGGGCTGGTGCGTCTCGGCGTGGGCCTCGAGGATCCCTCCGACGTCCGCGCCGACCTAGAGCGCGGCCTGGAGGGGTGAGGTGATCTTTGCAACCGTGCAATCCGGGTGGCCATCGGGTAAAGGTGCGACCCGGGCGGAGCATCTCTTCCAGAGGCGGAGGAGAGAAACCTTGATGTTGGCGGCGCGGTTTCGAACAACCACCTTGCGCCCTCTCGACCTTTACCCGATGGCTCCCGGATTGCGCGGCACCGTCAACTTCGCTTCTGAAGGAGTGTCCGTAGTCCCCACAGTTTTGATTGACGCGCCAAGAGGAACGGCGATGCGCGACGCGTTTGCGATGCGCAGCCCGCGCCAGTGGGCTGCAAGTGCCCTGGGCACGCGGCGATGCGAGGAGCATCAGAGCGGTCACATCTCAAGAATCGGGGACGGTCCGCACTGCCACGGGCGAGGACGGGTTGCGGTTCCTCTCGAGAGGCGCGTGGGTGGTTGGCCGACATCGCGACGACCAAATCAAGGTTTCCTTCTCACGCATCCCGGAGAGGCAGCCCCGCCGGGTCGAGAGGAACCGCCCCGGCATCGCCTGCTCGCAATAGCTTCTGTTTATGGCGGAGCGGGGCGCTAGAACATGGCCCGCAGCGCCCGCGTCTTCCTCATGTGCCCGCCCGAGTACTTCAACGTGGCGTACATCATCAACCCCTGGATGCACGGAAACCTGCGCAAGATCGACAACGCGGTCGCCAAGCAGCAGTGGCGCTCGCTCTACGACATGCTCACGGACCATGCCACCGTTCGCCTTGTGCTGCCGCAGCCCGGCTCTCCCGACATGGTGTTCACCGCCAACGCGGGGCTGGTGAAATCGAAGCGCTTCGTCGTGTCGCGCTTCCGCTACCCGGAGCGCCAGGCCGAGGAGCCTTACTTCGCCGACTGGTTCATGGATCGCGGCTACGACGTCTCGCTGATGCCGCGCGACGTGCCCTTCGAGGGCGCGGGAGACGCGCTCTTCGATCGTGGCGACGGGTGCGTGTGGATGGCGCACGGCCACCGATCCATTCCCGCGGCGCGCGAGATTCTCGCCGAGCGCCTCGGCCTCGACGTCGTGGTGCTGAAGCTGGTGGACCAGCGCTTCTATCACCTCGACACCTGCTTCTGCCCGCTCGAGGGCGGCTACGTGATGTACTACCCCGCGGCGTTCGACGATGTCTCGCGCGAATCGATCGAGAGGCGGGTCGCCGCGGACAGGCGCATTGCCGTCGAGGAGAAGGATGCCCTCGAGTTCGCGTGCAACGCGGTGAACGTCGATTCGACGGTGGTGGTGAATCGCGCTTCGACCGGGTTCGTGAAGGCCCTGGCACGGCGGGGGTTCGAGGTCGTGCAAACGCCGCTCTCCGAGTTCATGAAGGCGGGCGGATCGGCCAAGTGCCTGACCTTGAGACTGGACGAGCCATGAGACGGATCGCTCTGCTGGCGTTGTTCGCGCTGTCGCTCCCCGCGGCCGCGCAGGTGTACAAATGGGTCGACGAGAAGGGCGTCGCCCACTACTCGGAGACTCCGCCGCCGGACGGCAAGGCGGCCAAGATCGAGCTCAAGCCGTCGACCGGAACCCCGCCCCCGGTGCCGGAGACCGACTGGAAGCAGAAGGAGCTCGATGCCCGGCAGCAGCGAATCCAGAAGGAGCAGAAGGAACAGCAGCGTGATGCGCAGGAGCATAACCAGGCGGCGGCGCGGTACAACAAATGCCTCGAGGCGCGGCGCCGGTTGGACATCATGCAGAGGCCCGCGGCCGTGTACCACCTGAACGAAAAGGGCGAGAAGGTGTATTACGACGACGCGCAGCGCGAACGCGAGATCGCCGGATTGCAGGCGAGCGCGAAGACATACTGCGACTGATGAGCAGCTTCCGGCGCGCGTTCGTCGCCTGCCTCGCCCTGGCGCTCGCCGGCTGCGATATCACGGCGCACGTCGGGAAGGAGCAGGAGCCGCGCTTCGCGCAACCCACGGGTCCCGCGCCGCGCCTTGCGCTGGTGCTTGGTTCCGGCGGACCCCGCGGTTTCGCGCACATCGGCGTGCTGAAGGCGCTCGACGATGCGGGCGTGAAGCCCGATCTCATCATAGGATCGAGCGTGGGATCCATGGTGGGCGCGCTCTACGCATCGGGCATGAGCGCGCGCGATCTCGAGCGGCTCGCCTACGAGATCAATGTTCTCGAGTTCTTCGAGTTCCGCTTGCTGCGCGGGGGGCTGGCCACCGGCGGCGCCATCCAGAACTACGTCGACACCAAGGTCGGCGGGCTCGCGATCGAGCAGCTGAAGGTTCCGTTCGTCGCGGCGGCCACGCGCATGAGCGACGGCAAGATGGCGCTCTTCAACCGCGGCGACACCGGGCTCGCGGTGCGCGCATCGGGCGCAAGCCCGGGACAGTTCGAGCCGGTGCGAATCGGCGATGACCTCTACGTGGATGGCGACGAGTCGAGCCCGGTGCCCATCGAAGCCGCGCGAAGGCTCGGCGCGAGGGTGGTGATCGCCGTGGACGTGTCGGCCTACGTCGAGGACACGCCGAATTCGGCGCCGCGTGAATGGATCGCGAAGGACGAGCGGCGCGCGCGCCAGGTCGCCGCGGAGGCCAAGGATGCCGATGTCATGATCCATCCCAACATCGGCTACTACGCGGGGATGACCGAGCCGTATCGGCGGCAGGTGATCGCGATCGCCGAGCGCGTCGCGCGCGAGAAGATTCCCGCGATTCGGGCGGCCCTCGCGCGCGCGTCCCCGCCCCCTCAGACCGCTTCGATGGCGCGTATGCCTTCCGGCGAGGCTTCGAGGTAGCCGCCGCCGTCGTACCAATCGGGCAGCACCCAGCGAATGCGCTCGCGCCCGCCGACCTGGTACGAATGCCGCCCGGGCCGATGCGTGTGGCCGTGGATCAGCACATCGCAGCCCGACTCCTCGAAGGCGCGCTCGACGGCGCTTGCCGACACGTCCATGATGTCCATCGCCTTGCCCTGCTTTGCGCCTTCGCTCTGGACGCGCATCGTCTTCGCGAGCTCGATGCGCTCATCGAGGGGACGCGCCAGCGCGACGCGTTGCCACGCGGGATCCCTAACCTGCGCGCGAAACGACTGATACGCCGCATCGTCCGTGCAGAGCGTGTCACCGTGCATGAGAAGCGCGCTCACGCCGTACAGATCGACCCGTGCGGGATCGTCGATGATTTGCGCGCCGGTCTCCCGCGCGAAACCCTGCGCCACGAGGAAGTCGCGGTTGCCGTGCATGAAGCGAACCGGCATGCGCCGCGCGACCGGCCGCAGCACCGACGCGACACGATGGGGAAAGGGCAGCGCCAGGCCGTCGTCGCCCACCCAGTACTCGAACAGGTCGCCGAGGATGTAGATCGCATCCGATCCCGGCGCCGCGCCCTCGAGAAATCGTTCGAACCGCGCGGTGGCCTGCGGCCGCGATTCGTCGAGATGGAGGTCGGAGATGAAAAGCGTGCGCGTCAGACGCTCTCGGCCTTCTCGATGACGACGGGCTCGCTCGGGACGTTCTGGTGGCCGCCCGCGCTGCCGGTGGCGACCTTCCTGATCTTGTCGACGACTTCCTTGCCTTCGACCACCTTGCCGAATACCGCGTACCCGGGGTTGGACTCCCCCGCATAGTTCAGGAAGTCGTTGTTCTTCACGTTGATGAAGAACTGCGAGGTCGCCGAATCGCGCACGTTGGTGCGCGCCATCGCCACGGTGTAGTTGTCGTTCTTCAGGCCGTTGGTCGACTCGTTCTTGATCGGCGCGTTCACCGGCTTCTGGCGCATGTCCTTGGAGAATCCGCCGCCCTGGATCATGAAGTCGGGGATCACGCGATGGAAGATGGTGCCGTCGTAGTGACCCGCCGCCACGTACTTCATGAAATTTGCGGAGGAGATGGGAGCCTTCGCATCGTCGAGCTCGATCACGATCGCACCCATGGAAGTCGTAAGCTTCACTTTCATCGCGCTTGCCTCACTTTTTCGCGTCGACGGCGACGCATTCGGCCTTCTCGATCACGACGGGCTCCAGCGGCGTCGCTTCCGAGTAGGGGCTGGGCTTCACCGCGACCTTGCGGATCTTGTCCACCACGTCCTTGCCTTCGACCACCTTGCCGAACACCGCGTAGCCCGTGCCCGGCGCCGAGTAGTTGAGAAAGCCGTTCGACACCGTGTTGATGAAGAACTGCGAGGTCGCCGAATCGTATGCGTTGGTGCGCGCCATCGCGACGGTGTAGGGCTCGTTCTTGAGTCCGTTGGAGGCCTCGTTCTTGATCGGCGAGCGGGTGGGCTTCTCGCGCATGTCCTTCGAGAAGCCGCCGCCCTGGATCATGAAGGTGTCCATCACGCGGTGGAAGACGGTGCCATTGTAGTGGCCCGAGTCGACGTATTTCACGAAGTTCTCGGTGGAGAGCGGCGCCTTGTCCTTGTCGAGCTCGATCACGATCGAGCCGAGGGAGGTCGTGAGCCGGACTTTCGGCGCGGGCGACCTCAGCGCGGAGTCGCACGCCGGAAACATGGATTGGGCGAGTGCCGCGACCGGAGCGCAAAGGGCGAGGGCGGCCGCGGCTAGGAGATTGCGTCGAAGGCTGTGCATGGGAAGGTCCATCGGTGCGTGAAGGAAATCAGGAGGTGACGACCGCCTCGTGGACGATGCGCCATTGGCCGCCCTCGCGCGCCCAGAACTGGCGCTTGAAGGTGCGGTTCGAAAGGTTGTTCGAGCGATAGTCCTGCTCGAAGGAAATCATCATGAGGTCCCGCGTTCCGGGGTATTCGAAGACGCTGACATCGTTCACGCCGACCTTGATCCACGTCTTGCCGGTGTTCACCTGACGCTTGCGCGCGCTCCACGTCGCGAAATCGCGATGCTCGGAGCGGAAGTTGCGGGAATAGTGCGAGAGATAGCGGTTCGCGTCGAGGCTTTCCCAGTCGCTCTTCCACTTGGCGAAGGCGGCGAGGAAGCCGTCCCGTTCCGCTTCCCATTGGTCCGGCGAACGCCACTCGACCGATTGCCCGATCACGACCGGCGTGCGGTCCACGTCGACATATTTCGAAAGGCGCGCGAGATCTTCGTTGGTGAGCACGACGCAGCCGTCGGTCGCCCACGGCGCACGGCTGTACGTGTCCGAGGGCGTGCCGTGCAGCCAGATGCCGTGGCCGTCGCGCCCGTTCACGCGGTCCCATTCGTTGGGATAGCTCAGCGGGTAGGCACCGGGTCCGTAGAAGTCCGGCAGACCTTCCTTCAGCGGCAGGAGACTGTAGACGCCGATCGGTGTCTTCTGGTCGCCCTCGCGCGACTTGTCGACGCCGTTCTTGCCCAGGCTGATGTAGAAGTCGGTGACGTAGCGGGGGCGGCCGAGATCGTTCGCGTAGACGAATAGACGGGAGCGCGACGTGTCGACGAGGAGCGCGTGGGCGTGCTTGGGCGAGAGCTGCAGCAGCGGCGCGGGAAGGTAATCGACGGGCGGCGCATCGAGGTAGCGCTTCATGCGCATGCGGGCCTCGTCCTGCAGGGGCGCGACGCTCGCGCTCGTGGCTGCGCTCGATGCGAAGGCAACGGGCTGGCCGGCGCTCGCCATGAGCAGGTCGCCCTTGATGAGGTATGCGAGGCGATGGTTCGGATTGCGCGCGAGCATCTTGTCGACTTCGATCAACGCCTGCTTGAGGCCGTGGTCGCTCAGCCCCGTGATCGCCCGCACGAGCGCGCTTTCGACCTCGTTGCTGAACGCCGTGCCACCCAGCGAGCCTCCGCCGCTGCCATCGGCCAGGGCCGTGGCGGCCATGGCGAAAGAGACGACTGCGATGCGCTGCGTGAAGCGAACGCCGTGGCGGAGAGTGAGCCTGGCGATCACCCGCCCGCATGCTCCTGCTTGATGAGCCAGCGCTCGCCCTGGCGCACGAGCTTCAGTGTCTTGGTATTGCTGCTCTTCAGCGAGTCCGACCTGTACGACTGGCGAAAGGTCACCGTCGCCTCGCTATCGCTCGCCTGCGCGCTGAGCACCTTCACCGTGACCTCGATGCTCTTCGGCCGCTCGATTCGCTCGGCGCGCTCCTTCTCCCAAGCGGCTCGCGTCATTCCGCCGGGCACCTCGAAATCGAATGCGTAATGCGCGAGATAGCCCTTCACGTCCTTGGCGCTCCACGCCTTGGCCCAGCCCTCCACCGAGGCGATGGCCTGGGCCTTGTTGGCGTCGCCATTCGACGCGCCGGCCGCGGGCACGGCGGCGGGCGTTGCAGTGGCGGCGGGCGCGGGCTTCACTTCCACCGGCGCGACCACCGGTGGCGAAGGCTTCGGCGGCTCCGCCTTCGGCACCTCCGTCTTCGCGGAAGGGACCGGGGAGGGCGGTGTCTTCGCCGCTTCGGCGCGCGGCGCGCCGGCTGCGGCAAGCTTCTGGGAGCTGAAGAGGTCCTTCACCATGGCGAGCTTCAGCTGCGCGGTGGTGTTGGTCTTGTCGAGTTGCAGCGCGCGGTCGTAGGCGCGGCTCGCAAGCTGCGCGTAGATGTCGCCCAGGTTCTCGTGCGCGGTCGCGTAGCTCGGGTGAGTGTGGATCGCGAGCTCGAGCGCCGATTTCGCCTTGTCGTAGTTGCCCTGCGACGCATAGAGCACCGCGAGGTTGTTGTACGGCTCCGGCAGCTCGGGAAAATCCTCGGTGAGGCCGGTGAACACCTGGATCGCGTCCTGCACACGCTTCTGCTCGGTGAGGATGAGTCCCTTCAGGAAGCGACCCTGCGGATCGCGCGGCATCGCCTTCAGGTAGATCTCGATCTTGTCGAGCGCCGGCTGCAACTTCTGCTGGCCGTAGAGCTTCTGGGCTTCCTTGAGGTCGTCCGGCGGCGCTGCCCACGCCACCGCCACCGCGCTGAGCGCGACTGTAAAGAGCGCCGCAATGAGGCGGCGCGGCATGGAGACCCGGTGGCGAATTCGCTGCAGCATCGTGTTATAATTTGTTGAATTTAATAAGAAACAATATTCTACCCGGCTTCGCGGGGCTTCACAATCGGCAAGCCCCGCCGACCCCGCGTCCGGCGATTGAAATGTCTGCGCTGCACATCCACAACACCTTAACCCGAAAAAAAGAGCCTTTCGTGCCCCGCGCACCCGGAAAGGCCAGCCTCTACGTCTGCGGTCCTACCGTGTACGACTATTTTCACATCGGAAACGCTCGCACGTTCACCGTTTTCGATCTCGTCGTCAGATGGTTGGGCACCCTGGGCTACGAGGTGAAGTATGTCCGAAACATCACCGACATCGACGACAAGATCATGGACCGCGCGCGCGAGAACGGCGAGCCCATCGAGGCCCTCACCGAGCGCATGGTGCAGGCCTTCGAGGTGGATTGCGCGCGCTTGAACCTGTTGAAGCCCGACGTGGAGCCGCGCGCCACGCGCTACATCGGCCCGATGCTCGAGATGATCGAGACGCTCGAAACGAAGGGTCTCGCATATCGCGGCGCGAACGGCGACGTGTACTACTCGGTGCGCAGCTTTCCCGAGTACGGCAAGCTGTCGCGGCGCAACCTCGACGAGCTTCGCGCCGGCGATCGCGTCGCCGTGGATGCGGCGAAGCGCGATCCGCTCGACTTCGCGCTGTGGAAGGCCGCCAAGCCCGGCGAGCCGAGGTGGAGCTCCGTGTTTGGCGATGGAAGGCCGGGATGGCACATCGAATGCTCCGCCATGTCGTGCCGCGAGCTCGGCGCCCCGATCGACATCCATGGCGGCGGTTGGGACCTGCAGTTCCCCCACCACGAGAACGAGATCGCGCAGAGCGAGGGCGCACTCGGCACGCGCTTCGTGAACTATTGGATGCACGCGGCGTTTCTCAACATGGATCACGAGAAGATGTCGAAATCGCTCGGCAATTTCTTCACGGCGCGCGATGTTCTCGACAGGCTCGACCCGGTGCAGGGAGGCGAGCAGCTGCGCTTCTTCTTCGTCCGCGGCCACTACCGCAACGAGGTGAACTACACGCAGGAATCCCTGGCGGACGCGGGCAACACCCTGGGGAGCTTCTACACGACGCTTCGCGAGGTCGCGCCCGGCGAGATCGCCGCGATCGATTGGAGCGATCCCTACGCCGCCCGGTTCCGCGACGCGATGAACGACGACTTCGATACGCCGATCGCGTTCTCGGTGCTGCACGACCTGCGCGGCGAAGTGAATCGCACGAGATCCACGGCTCTCGCCGGATTGCTCAAGGCCCTGGGCGGAACCATCGGACTCCTGCAGCAGGATCCGGAGAGATTCCTTCAGGGGGGCATCGAGCTCGACGTGCGGGCGCTCATCGACGAGCGCAATGCGGCGAAAAAGGCGAGGAATTTTGCGCGCGCCGACGAGATCCGCAAGCATCTCGAATCGAAGGAAATCCTCCTCGAGGACAAGCCCGACGGCATCACGGAGTGGCGCAAGAAGTGAAAAAGCCCGGGTGATCCCGGGCTCCTTTCCTCGCGCCTACCGCACGAACTTCTGGTCCTTCGAGATGATCGTCAGGTCGACGAACTGGGAGCCGCTGCGCCTGCCCGGGCCATAACTCACCTTGAAGCCGCCGAAGTCGACGTCCTGGATCGATTCCATCGCCCTGATGAAGCCCTCGCGGTCGAGCTTCTTGCCCGCGCGGCGCAGGCCTTCGACCATCACCTTCGCGGCGATGAAGCCTTCGAGTGTGCCGAACCCGGGTTGCGCCTTGGCTTCGGCCATCGCCCTCTGGTATTCCCTTACTACGGGCACCGAACCGTCCCAGGGAAAGGGAACAACCTGCGAGATCTGCACGCCGCGCCCTTCCTGGTCGAGCTCCTTGGCGAGCGCCGAGCTGCCGACGAAGGAGACATTCCAGAACGTGGGGTTGGCGCCGGCCTTCTTCATCTCGCGGATGAAGGCGGCGCAGCTCTTGTACGCGCTGATCATCACGACGGCCTGGGGGCCGGCCTTGTTGATGTCCGCGATCGCCTTCTTCACCTCGACCGTGTTGCGCTCGACAGTGGCCTTGGCCACCACCTCGAGGTTGCGCTTCTTCAGCGCCCGCTCGACTCCGGCGAGCCCCGCCAGTCCGTAGGCGTCGTTCTGGTAGAACACGGCGATCTTGTTCACGCTCATGGCGGTGAGGTGCTGCACGATCGCCTCGGTCTCGTCGAAGTAGCTCGCGCGCACGTTGAAGATGAGCGGGTTCACGGGATTGCGCAGGAGCTCCGCGCCCGTGAAGGGCCCGACGAAGGGCACATGCGCCTCGGTGAATATGGGCAGTGACGCCGCCGACGTGGGCGTTCCCACGTATCCGAACAACGCGAACACCTTGTCGTCGTTGATCAGCTTCTTCGTGTTCTCGGCCGCGCGCGCTGGCTCATAACCGTCGTCGAGCGTCTTCAGGACGATCCTGCGGCCGTTGACGCCGCCTTTCGCATTGACCTGGTTGAAGTAGAGCGTGGCGCCGAGCTGCATGTCCTTGCCGAGGTCCTGGGCCGGCCCCGAGAGGGCGACGGATTGGCCAAGCAGGATCTGGGATTCGTTGACGCCCTGCGCCGTGGCGGCGCCCGCGATGGCGAGCGCGGCCACCGCCAGAATGGTGCGAATCATGCTTCCCCCTCCCGTTCGTTAGCTACGGGTATATGTACCGGACATCATAACTCCGGTCATTAAGGGATTTCTAATATGCCAGCCTGATCGCCGTTACAGGTTTCACTACAAGCGTCACCCGGCGAAGAACTCCCGCACCTTGTCCATGAAGCTCTTGGCGCGCGGATTGTGGCGATTGGCGTCCTTGGTGTTGATGTCCTCCAGCTCGCGGAGGAGCTCCCGCTGGCGCTCGGTGAGACGCACCGGCGTCTCCACCACGACCTCGCAGAGGAGGTCGCCCGGATAGCTCGAACGCACGCCCTTGATTCCCTTGCCGCGCAGCCGGAAGACCTGCCCCGTCTGGGTTTCGGGAGGGACCTTGATCTTGGCCGAGCCGTCGAGCGTGGGGATGTCGATCTCGCCGCCGAGCGCCGCCTGGGTGAAGCTGATCGGCATCTCGCAATGCAGGTCGTCGCCGTCGCGCTGGAAGACGCCGTGGGCCTTCAGGTGGATCACGACGTAGAGATCGCCCGCAGGGCCGCCGTTCACGCCGGCCTCGCCCTCGCCGGACAGGCGGATGCGGTCGCCCTCGTCGACGCCGGAGGGAATCTTCACCGCGAGCGTCTTGTGCTTCTTGAGTCGTCCGGCGCCTCGGCATGTGGCGCAGGGATCGGTGACCGTCTTGCCGGTGCCGTGGCACGTGGGACACGTCTGCTGGATCGAGAAGAAGCCCTGCGACAGGCGGACCGTGCCCGCGCCGTGGCAGGTGTCGCACGTCTTGGGGTGCGTGCCCGGCTTCGCGCCCGAGCCCTTGCAGGTCTCGCACGTTTCCATCGTGGGGATGCGGATCTTGGTCTCGCTGCCACGCGCCGCCTGCTCGAGCGAGACCTCGAGGTTGTAGCGCAGGTCGGCGCCGCGAAACACCGACGCGCGGCCGCGGCCCTGGCCGCCGCCGAAGATGTCGCTGAAGATGTCGCCGAAGGCCTCCGCGAATCCGCCGAATCCTTCCTGCCCAGGGCCCGCGCCCATCTGCGGGTTCACCCCCGCATGGCCGTAGGCGTCATAGGCGCGGCGCTTCTCCGGGTCGGTCAGGATCTCGTAGGCTTCCTTCGCCTCCTTGAACTTCTCCTCGCCGTCCTTGCTGTCAGGATTGCGATCCGGATGGTGCTTCATCGCGAGCTTCCGGTACGCCTTCTTGATCTCCGCCTCGGGGGCGTCCTTGTTCAAGCCGAGCACTTCGTAGTAGTCGCGCTTCTTCGTCGCCATCGCGTTTCCGGTTCCCCTTGCCTAACGAAATACGGGGCCTCGTCTCCCGGCGAGGCCCCGCGGTTTGCTGCCGAAGCCGGCTAGGCCGACTTCTTGTCCTTCACTTCAGTGTACTCGGCATCGACCACGTTGCCTTCGTCCTTGGCGGCGCCCGCATCGGCCGCGCCCCCGGGTTGCGCCTGCGCCGAAGCTTCCTGCGCGCTCTTCGCCTGCGCCTCCGCGTAGATCTTCTCGCCGAGCTTCTGCGAGGCCGTGGCGAGGAGCTGCGACTTCTCGTCGATCGCCGCCTTGTCTTCGCCCTTCATGACGCCTTCGAGGTCCTTGATCGCAGCTTCGATCTTCTCCTTCTCGCCCGCGTCGAGCTTGTCGCCGTACTCGGTGAGGGATTTCTTGATCGAATGCGCGAGGGCCTCGGCCTGGTTGCGCGCGGTGACCAGCTCGAGCAGCTTCTTGTCCTCGTCGGCGTGCGTCTCGGCATCCTTGACCATCTGCTGGATCTCGGCCTCCGTGAGGCCCGAGCTCGCCTTGATGGTGATCTTGTTCTCCTTGCCGGTCGCCTTGTCCTTGGCCGACACGTGCAGGATGCCGTTCGCGTCGATGTCGAACGTGACCTCGATCTGCGGCATGCCGCGCGGCGCCGGAGGAATGCCCTCGAGGTTGAACTGCCCGAGGCTCTTGTTTCCGCCCGCCACGTCGCGCTCGCCCTGCAGCACGTGGATGGTCACCGCGCCCTGGTTGTCGTCGGCCGTCGAGAACACCTGCTGCGCCTTGGTCGGGATGGTCGTGTTCTTCTTGATGAGCTTCGTCATGACGCCGCCGAGGGTCTCGATGCCCAGCGAGAGCGGCGTGACGTCGAGGAGGAGCACGTCCTTCACGTCGCCTTGCAGCACTCCGCCCTGGATGGCCGCGCCGACCGCCACAGCTTCGTCGGGGTTCACGTCCTTGCGCGGCTCCTTGCCGAAGAACTCCTTCACCTTGTCCTGCACCTTCGGCATGCGCGTCTGGCCGCCGACGAGGATCACGTCGCTGATGTCGGACAGCTTCAGGCCCGAGTCCTTGAGCGCGATCTCGCACGGCTTGATGGTCTTCTCGATCAGGTCGTCGACGAGCGACTCGAACTTCGCGCGCGTGATCTTCATCGAGAGGTGCTTCGGCCCCGAGGCGTCGGCCGTGATGTAGGGCAGGTTGATGTCGGTCGCCTGCGAGCTGGAAAGCTCGATCTTCGCCTTCTCGGCCGACTCCTTGAGGCGCTGCAGCGCGAGGACGTCCTTCGAGAGGTCGACGCCCGCGTCCTTCTTGAACTCGGCGACGATGTACTCGATGAGGCGCTGGTCGAAGTCTTCGCCGCCGAGGAACGTGTCCCCGTTGGTCGAGAGCACCTCGAACTGGTGCTCGCCCTCGACTGCCGCGATCTCGATGATCGAGATGTCGAAGGTGCCGCCGCCCAGGTCGTAGACCGCGATCTTGCGGTCGCCTTCCTTCTTGTCGAGGCCGAACGCGAGCGCGGCCGCGGTGGGCTCGTTGATGATGCGCTTCACTTCGAGGCCCGCGATGCGCCCGGCGTCCTTGGTCGCCTGGCGCTGCGAATCGTTGAAGTACGCGGGCACCGTGATGACGGCTTCGGTGACCGGCTCGCCGAGGTAGTCTTCGGCGGTCTTCTTCATCTTGCGAAGGATTTCCGCGGAGACCTGCTGCGGGGCGATCTTCTCGCCGCGCACGTCCACCCAGGCGTCGCCGTTGTCCGCCTTGGATATCTTGTACGGCATGAGCCCGATGTCCTTCTGGACTTCCTTCTCCTCGAACTTGCGCCCGATGAGGCGCTTCACCGCGTAAATGGTGTTCTTCGCGTTGGTGACCGCCTGGCGCTTGGCCGGCGCGCCGACGAGAATCTCGCCGCTGTCCGTGTACGCGACGACCGAGGGCGTGGTGCGCGCGCCTTCGCTGTTTTCGATGACCTTGGGCTTGCCGCCCTCCATCACTGCGACGCAGGAGTTGGTGGTGCCGAGGTCGATTCCGATGATTTTTGCCATGTTCGTTCCCTTCAGTGAGGGTGTTCTTGACCTGATTGGAAAATTGGGTGGATGGGGCGCGGCTTCAAGGGGCTGGGCGAAATCACCCCGAGCGCGGCTTGGTGACCATCACGAGCGCGGGGCGCAGCACCCGGTCGTTCAGCAGGTAGCCCTTCTGCAGGACGTTGGCCACGGTATTGGGCTCGGCGTCGCTCTCGACCTGGCTGATCGCCTGGTGACGGTGGGGATCGAACTTTTCGCCCACCGGCGAGATGGCCCTGATCGCGAACTTGTCGAACGCGGAATCGAGCTGGCGGGCCGTGAGCTCCACGCCTTCCTTCAGCGATTCGATCGAGGGGTTCTCGACGGCAAGGGCGGCTTCGAGGCTGTCCTTCACCGCGAGGAGGGCGCCCGCGAAGCTCTCGAGGCCGAAGCGATGGGCCTTGGCCACATCCTCCTGGCCACGCCGGCGCACGTTGTCGGTCTCGGCCTTTGCGCGCAGCCAATCTTCGCGCTGGCGATCGCCTTCGGCCGTGGCCGCCGCGAGCTTCGCCTCGAGCTCGGCGATGCGGAGCTCGGCTCCTTCGAGCGGGGCGCCGTCGCCATCGACGGGCTGGGCCGGCGCGGAGCCGGGGGAGCCTGCGAAATCAGCGTTTGTCACGGGAAAATCCTCGTTGGGAAACAACTGCTTGACGAAAATGGGGATCGTCGCAGGGCATTTCAAGCGGTCCCGCCCACTTTCGCCTGGATCCGCCCGTTTTTTTCGCCGGGCGCGCTCACTTTCGCCGGGGAAACAGGAGCCAGCTCGTGACGAGCGTGATGAGGCTATAGAGGATCGATCCCACGAGGGCCGCGCCGAATCCGCCGACGGTGAAGCCGCCGACCATCTCGGCGACGAGCCAGAAGCACAGCGCGTTGATGACGAAGAGGAAGAGGCCCAGCGTGAGGAGCGTCACGGGAAGCGTGAGGATCACGAGGAGCGGCCGGATCACCGCGTTCACCAGCCCGAGGACCAGGGCCGCGAAGAGCGCGGCCATGAAGCTGTCCACATGGACTCCGGGGTAGATGTAGGCCACCAGCACCAGCGCGGCGGCGTTCACGATCCAGCGTGCGAGGAGCATCAGCATCATAGGTTCTCCGTGACGATCGTTGCGATCGCGGTCATCCAGGAAGGGGTGTCGTTCGTGGTAGGGATGTAATGGAACTCCTTGCCGCCCGCTTTCCGGAACGTGTCCCGGCCTTCCTGCGCGATCTCCTCGAGCGTCTCGAGGCAATCGGCCGCGAAGCCGGGGCAGATCACGTCCACGCGCGCCGTGCCGTCCCGCCCCAGCGCCGCGAGGGTCTGCGCGGTATAGGGCTGCAGCCACTCCTGGGCGCCGAAGCGCGACTGGAAGCTCACGATCGTGCGGGCGTCGTTCCATCCGAGCTCCGTCGCGATGAGGCGCGCGCTCTCGCGGCATTGCCGCTCGTACGGGTCGCCGGCCGCGACTACCGCGCGGGGCAAGCCGTGGAAGCTCATCACCAGGCGGTCGGGGCGCCCGTGCTTCATCCAGTATTCGTTCACGTTCTTCGCGATCGCCTTCACGTATGCGGGGTGCGCGTGGAAATCCTCGACCCACTTCAACGTCGGTGCCGGGCGCATCTTGTTCAGCGCGCGCGCCACCGCGTCCTTGCTGCTGCCGGTCGTGCTGCCCGCGTACTGCGGATAGAGCGGCAGCACGACGATCCGGACACACTCGCGCGCCGCGAGTTCCCCCAGGCCCGTGGCGATCGAAGGCTTTCCGTAGCGCATCGCCCCGGCGACGGGCACCGGCCTCCCGAGTTGCTCGCCGAGGTAGCCGCGCAGGAGCTGCACCTGCCGCCCGAGGTAGACCCGCAGCGGGGAGCCGTCCTCCCGCCAGATGGTCGCGTACTTCCGGGCCGCCTTCGCCGGGCGAAACGGCAGGATCGCGAAGTTGAGGATGAGCCACCACAGCGGGCGCGGGATCTGCACCACGCGCGGGTCCCAGAGGAATTCGCGCAGGTACCGGCGCACGGCCGCGGGCGTGGGCGCGTCGGGAGTGCCAAGGTTCACGAGCAGCACGCCCGTCGCGCGAGCCTCGCTCATTCAGTGCTGCGAAAGCGCGGAGGAAACGAGCCGGGCGGTCACGTCCACGATAGGGATCACGCGCTCGTAGGCCATGCGCGTCGGACCGATCACGCCTACGGTGCCCACTACCACGCCATCGACCTCGTAGGGCGCGGTCACGATCGAGCACTCGTCAAGCGGCACCAGATGGGACTCGCCGCCGATGAAGATCTTCACGCCCTCGGCGCGCTCGCTCGTCTCGAGGATGTCGAGGAGCTGCGTCTTCGACTCGAAGAGGTCGAAGAGGCGCCGCAGGCGCTGCATGTCGCCGGACAGCTCGTTCACTTCGAGCAGGTTCCTGCCGCCGGAGATGACGACACCGTCGCCGGCGATCGGGCGCATCGCGTCGCTTCCCGTCTGGATCGCGGCCTGCATGAGGCCCGAGATGTCGCGGTGCAGATCCATCAGCTCGCTGCGCACCTTCTGGCGCAGCTGGTCGAATTCCACCCCGGCGTAGTTCTGGTTGATGTAGTTCCCGGCCTCGACGAGCTGCGAAGGCGTGTAGCTGCGATCGGTGACGAGTACGCGGTTCTGCACCTCGCCGTCGCTGGCGACGATGATGAGCAGCACGCGCTTCTCAGAAAGCCCGAAGAACTCGATGTGGCGCAGCGCCGTTCCGCGCCGGCGGGGCGCGACCACGATTCCGGCGAAATGGGTCAGGTCGGAAAGGATCTGCGAGGCGGCGGCCACGACGCGGTGCGGGTCGTC
>JADGRS010000140.1 GCA_017880705.1 Burkholderiales bacterium | reverse complement strand
GCGCTTCGCTTCGTCGACGATGCGGATGTTCATGAGGAGGTGCGGCGGCGGATCGTCCTTGGACCAGACGGTGTCGTCGAGGCGCTCGCCGGCGATCTTCGAGGCGTAATCGAGCACCGCTTCCTTCACCGTCTTCTCTCCCGCTTTCATCTGCTCGAGAAACCGCGTGGTGTGCTCGGCCACGGGGATGAGCTGGCTGCGGATGCGCTTGGGCAGCGCCTTCATGGTCCAGCCGACCTTGTCGCGAATCATTCCAGGGACGAGCCAGTCGATCTCGGCGGCATCGACCTGGTTGAGGAGAGCGAGCGGCACGTTGAGGGTGACGCCGTCGAGCGGATGGCCCGGATCGAATCGATACGCGAGCGGGAAGGTCGCCTCGCCGATGGTGAGCTGCTTCGGAAAGAGCTCCTCGGTGACGGACTCCGCGCCGTGGCGCATGAGGTCCTCGCGCGCGAGGAAGAGGAGCTTCGGCTCCTTGGCGCTCGCCGCCCGATACCACGTGTCGAAGCTGCGCGAGTTGTCGAGGTCCTGCGGCAGGCGCGCGTCGTAGAAGGCGAAGATCGCCGCGTCGTCCACGAGGACGTCGGGCCTTCGCGCGCGATGCTCGAGGTCGGTGATCTCCTGGATGAGCTTCTTGTTGTGCGCCCAGAAGGGATGCGGCGACTCGAGCTCGCCGGCGACGAGCGCGCCCTCGATGAAGATGGTGCGCGCCTTCGCGGGATCGATCTTGCCGAAACTCACCTTGCGCCGCGCGACGAGCACCAGGCCGAAGAGCGAGACGTTCTCGTATGCGACTACTTCGCCGCGCGCCTTGTCCCAGTGCGGCTCGACATGGGTGCGCTCGACGAGATGCGCCGCGGCCTTCTCGATCCAGTCCGGCTCGATGCGCGCGACGTTGCGGGCGAAGACGCGCGTCGTCTCCTGGAGCTCGCCCGCCATCACCCACTTGGGCCGCGCCTTCTTCAGCCCCGATCCCGGCCAGATGTGGAACTGCAGGCCGCGCGGACCGTGGTAATGATCGCCGTCGAGCGCCTTCATTCCGACGTTGCCGATGAGGCCCGTCAGCAACGCGCGATGCATCTGCTCGTAGGTGGCGGGCGTGGGGTTGTCGCGGATCTTCAATTCGGACGCCATCTCGCGCAGCTGTCCCGCGAGGTCGCGCCATTCGCGCATGCGCACGTACGAGAGGAAATGCTCGCGGCACGTCTCGTAGAGCTTGCGGTTGGATTTCTTGTGGACGAGCTCGTTATCGAAGAATTTCCACAGGTTCATGAGCTGCACGAAATCCGAGGCCTCGTCGCGGAATTCCTCGTGGGCGCGATCTGACGCTTCGCGCAACGCCTGGGGCCGGTCGCGGGGATCGGGAATCGAAAGCGCCGAGGCGACGATGAGCATCTCGGAAAGGCAATGGAATTCCCGCGAGGCGAGAAGGAGGCGCCCGATGCGCGGATCGACGGGAAGGCGCGCGAGCTCGTTGCCAAGCGGCGTGAGAGTGCGCGCGTCGTCGATGGCGCCCAGCTCGAAAAGCTGCCGATAGCCGTCTTCGATCTGCCGCGGCGTGGGCGGCTCGATGAAGGGAAATTCCGCGATCGGTCCCAGCTCGAGCGCGGCCATGCGCAGGATTACCGAAGCGAGCGAAGTGCGCAGGATCTCGGGCGTGGTGAACTCGGGGCGATCGAGGAACTCCTTCTCGTCGTAGAGGCGGATCGCGATGCCGCTCGCGACGCGCCCGCAGCGTCCCGCTCGCTGGCGCGCCGCCGCCTGGGAGATGGGCTCGATGCGAAGCTGGTCGATCTTCTGCCGCGGGGAGTAGCGCTTCACGCGCGCGAGGCCCGTGTCGATCACGAAGTGGACGCCCGGCACGGTGAGGGAGGTTTCCGCGACGTTGGTCGCGAGGACGATGCGACGGTGGGGGCCGCGCTCGAAGACGCGGTCCTGCTCCTCGGCGGAGAGGCGCGAGAAGAGCGGGAGGATCTCGGTGTTTTTCGGGTGGTGCTTGCGCAGCGCTTCGGCGGCTTCCCGGATCTCGCGCTCGCCCGGGAGGAAGACGAGGATGTCGCCTTCGCGGCGCTCGCGCGCGAGCTCGTCCACCGCTTTCGCGATGGCCTCGTTCATGTCCACGGGCTCGTCGTCCTCGTCCTCGACTTCGAAGAACTCGGGGCGATAGCGCACCTCGACGGGATAGGTGCGGCCCGACACTTCGATCACCGGCGCGCCGTCGAAGAATTTCGAGAAGCGCTCGGTGTCGATGGTGGCCGAGGTGACGATCACCTTGAGCTCGGGGCGGATGGCGACGAGGCGCTTCACGTAGCCCAGGAGGAAGTCGATGTTGAGGCTGCGCTCGTGGGCCTCGTCGACGATGATGGTGTCGTAGGCGCGCAGCTCGCGATCCGAATGCGTCTCTGCTAGAAGGATGCCGTCGGTCATCACCTTCACGATCGTGTCGGCGCGCGTCTCGTCCTGGAAGCGGATCTTGTGGCCGACGAAGCCCTTCGGCGTTCCGGCGAGCTCGTGGGAGAGGCGCTGCGAGAGACTGCGCGCCGCGATGCGCCGCGGCTGGGTGCAGCCGATGAGCCCTGCCGCCCCGCGCTTGAGCGCGAGGCAGATCTTGGGAATCTGCGTGGTCTTTCCAGAGCCCGTCTCGCCGCACACGATCGTGACGGGATGCTTCTGGACCAACGCCGCGATCGCGTCGCGCTGCTGCGCGATCGGCAGGTCGTCGGGAAAGCGCGGCACCGGCAGTCGCGCAAGGCGCGCCGCGCGCCGCGCGCTCGATCGCCCGACGAGCTCGGCGAGCAGGAGCCGCTCGCGCTCGACCGCGCGCCCTTCCTTCGCGCGCTTGTCGATCGACGCCGTCAGCGCCGCGATCCTGGGATGGTCCGCGGCGAGCGTTCCGGAGAGAATCTCGGGAGGAAGCGAGGTCATATGGAGGCTGCAGGCCTCCATCTTACAAAACTGGTGTCAGAGACCAATTTTCGCTAGGCGGAAATTGGTCTCTGACACCAGTTTTCTAGACGAGCACCACTCCGAAGCCCGGGAGGCGGTCGCCGGTGGCGGGGAGCGGCGTGAAGCTCGCGCGGCACTTGCGGGCGCCGTTGCGCCCAAGCGCCTCGACATCGAAGATTTCCCCATGAGGCGCGGAGGCGAGCGACTTCACGTCGGAGCCGGGGATCCGCAGGAAAATAGTGAGCGAGCGGCCCGCGATCTCGTCGTGGCGCAGGCCGAAGAGGCGCTCGGCCGCGGGATTGCAGACCAGGACGTTGCCCGCGGCGTCGCACTCGATCTGCGGCAGCGCCGAGCGCTCGAAGAGCGCCTGGAGGCGATCGGCGCGCTCGCGCGCGCTCTCGGCGGAGACGCCGCGCACGGCGACGCGATGGCTGAGGTCGCGATTCTCCCGCTCGAGCTTTTCGTTGAGGATTCCCGTGACCGACAGCAGATCGTCGCGCTCGATCTGCAAGCGGAAGCCCTGCTCGAGATGGCGATGGAGCCGGCGCGCGAAAAACACGATCGCGAAGCAGAAGAAGAGCGCCATCACCCCCTCGTACCAATGCACCCCATCCTGCACGAAGAAAAGGTAGATCGAAGTGGGCACGGTCGCCGGAATGGAAAGCGCCGCGTGCGCGCCCTTGACGGCGGCGTAGGCGGTGACCGATCCCGCGACGAAGCAGATGATGACCATCAGCGTGAAGAGCTGCAGGTACGCGGGGCCTTCGGGAAAGAGGAGCGTCCCCAGGACGCCCCACTGCACGCCCGCGAGGAAATTCGCCGCGACCACGAGGCGTCCCCACGCTTCCGGATCCGAGTCCAGGCTGCGGCGGCGGTAGGCGACGATGCACGTCGAGCGGAAGAAGGTGACGGCGGTGGCCCACAGGAACCAGATCGCGCCGCGGCCGATCTCGCCCGACTGGATGAGGACGCCGAGCGTGAGGAGCGCGCCGAAGTACGAGAACGCCGTCGCCGATGGCGCCAGGGCGTAGAGCTCGTCGACCTGCAAGGCCTTGAGGCGCGGCTCGGGCCACGGTCCCCGCGCGGGGTCCGCGTGCTCGTGTTTATCGTTGTCGGACATGAAACGTCCCGCGAGGCGCCATCGGTCAGGGTGAGCGCATTATCCCGGGGCGGCTGTGATTTGCGTCACAGCGGCCGATTACAACGGAAACAATCTAGGGCTCCAGCTGCTTGTAGACCGAGGTGGCGATCCGCGCGAGAGCGGGCTTGTCGATATCGCCGGAAAGCGCATAGCCGCAGTCGCGATCGATCCAGTAGAACACCGAGACCGGGCCTTCCTGAGCGAAGCGGAATGCGGTGACCGTATCGCCCTTGTGGGGGCGCGTGACGTAGAGCGTGAGGCGCTTGCCGGTCGCTTCCTGGTACATGAACTGCGCGACCGGCCCGTCGTTGCCCGGCAGGAGCCGCCCGCCGAGAAGCTCGAAGCCTTCGCTCGAGAGCACCGGAATCCTCAGCTGCATGTCGAGGCGCTTCGACAGCCACTTCACCAGGTGCTCCTGGTCCTTCGCCTCGACCTCGACGGGGTGGCGCACCTCGGGCGAATAGACGAGGTGCGCACGCGCGGCGCGGATCGGGAGCGTCGTCGTGTTCACCACCACGGGCGCCGGCGCCGGCGCGGGGCGCAGCATCGGCAGCGCGAGGCCGATCGCCAATCCGATCGCGATGAAGGAGGCGGCGCGCGCGTAGTCGAGCCACGCCGGGCGCTTCAGGTACATGCGCGCCGGGATCGGCTCCGTGAGGATCGTGTCGAACTGGCGCCGCAGCAGCCGGTTCTGCTCCGCGTATTCCATGCGGTCCTCTTCCTCGGTCATTGGACGACCCTCAGGCCGCTGCGCGTCGCCTCGCCGCTCATCGCGCGGCGCAGCTTCTCGCGCCCCCGCGACAGGCGCGACATGACGGTGCCGATGGGGATGCCGAGGGACGTGCTCACCTCGGAATAGGTCATGTCCTCGAGCGCCACGAGAAGGACCACCTCGCGCTGCTCGGGGGCGAGCGCGAGAAGCGAACGCTGCAGGTCGAGCACATCCACGCTCGTCACCGTGGGGACGTGCGCCGCGATCGCGATGTCGTCGATGTCGACCGCGTACGGGATCTTGCGCGCCTTCAGCTGGTTCACGAACACGTTGTGCATGATGGAGAAAAGCCACGCGCGAAGATCGCCCGGGCGCCATAGGTGGAACTTCCGCACCGCCCGCTCGAGGGTGTCCTGCACCAGGTCGTCCGCCCCGTCGCGGTCGCCCACCAGGGCGCGAGCGTAACGACGCAAGTTCGGAATGAACGGGACGATCAGGTTGTAGTCCATGACCTCGATTAGTGACGGCTAATACTGCATCAACAATCCCGGCGGCGGGCTATTCCGGGGGGAACCTCAAATCGTACGCATTCCGGAGGCGGTAGCAAAGTCCGCCGTGATACGGCCGTTATTCAGGGCGAAACCTTCGAGCCGGCAGCCGGACTCCGGGAGCCCATCGGCCGGGTGCATGCAGCCTTCCCACTGGATGAGCGTGGGCAGGCTCCCGCGGCCCGGGCGCCGGCCGTCGCGAGGCACGCCCATGCGCCAGCGATAGGGCCCGCGCGAGAACGAAAGAATCTCGACCGGCTCGGAATGATCCCGCAGGGACGCCTCGAGATCGGGGGTGCGCTCGACCCAGTGGATCAACGCGGGGCCCTCTTCGAGGCGCGCGCGCATCTGCGGCGAATCGAGGTCGAACCAGCGGGGGCGAGATGGCGGCGGCGCTTCAGGATCGATCGCGATCACCTCGAGGAATTCGCGCGGCCCGACGCGCAGGAGGCGATTGTGCGTGCCCATCGTCGGATGCTTGCCCCCCGCCACCGGCGCCACGCCCAACTTCTCCTCAACCCACGCGCCGCCCTCCTCCAGCGTTCGCGCCGCAACGACCAGATGGTCGAAAATTGGTGTCAGGTACGAATTTTCGAGGAGGGACTCCGTCCCCGAAAATTCGTACCTGACACCAATTTTCGCTGACACCAGTTTTCGCTCCCTCAGTCGAGAGTAATGCCTTCGTCGGCCATCACCTTCTTGACCGCCGGGCGCGCCATCACGCGCTGCGCGAGGGCGGTGTAGTTCTTGAGGCTTTGCACGGGCATTTTCGCGCGGTTGCCCCAGCGGTAGAAGACGAGAAGATAGGGATCGGCGACGGTGTACTGGTTCGCGATGGCCCACTTGTGGCCCGCGAGCAGCTTGTCGATCTCCTCGAGGTAGCCCCAGACATTCTCGCGGCCCTTGGCCTTCACGGCCTCCTGCGCCGCGTCGCCGTCGACGTAGCGCGCCGGACGCACCATGTGGCCGTACGCGGGGTGCACGGTGTTCGAGAGCCACGCGAGAGTGGACATGAGCTTCGCCTGGTCCCACGTCTTCTTCGGCCATAGTCCCGCGGCGGGATAGCCGCCGCCGAAGTACGAGAGGATGCCGACGTTCTCGGTGAGCACGTGGTCGTCGACGACGAGCGTCGGCACGCGCCCGCGCGGGTTGAGGCGCAGGTACTCGGGCTTGCGCTGGTCGCCCTCCATGAGGTTCAGCTTCTGCGTCTCGTAGGGAACGCCGACCTCCTCGATCGCGATGTGCGAAGCCAAGGAGCAGGCGCCGGGCGCGTAGTAGAGCTTGATGGCCATCGTTTCCTCCTAAAGCCGGGTGATGAGCGACGACGTATCCCAGCGCTTGCCGCCGGACTTCTGCACGTCGCCGTAGAACTTGTCGACGATCTCGGTGACCGGAAGCTTCGCGCCGTTCCTCTTCGCCTCCTCGAGGCAGATGCCGAGGTCCTTCCGCATCCAGTCGACCGCGAAGCCGAAATCGAACTTGCGCTGGTGCATCGTCTTGCCGCGGTTCTCCATCTGCCACGATTGCGCGGCGCCCTTGGAGATCACGTCGAGCACGAGGTCGGCGTCGAGGCCCGCCTTCTCGGCGAACGCGATCCCCTCGGAGAGAGCCTGCACCAGGCCCGCGATGCAGATCTGGTTCACCATCTTGGTGAGCTGGCCCGCGCCCGCTTCGCCCATCAGTGTCACGGCGCGGCCGTACGAGTCCATCACCGGCTTCCTGGCATGCCATCCGGACCGCATCTCGATTCGCTTCGAGTGGGCACCGGACAAGGTCGAGTCCCGGATCGCGGCCAGACGGGACGCGGTCGAGGTCGAACAGCCGGACGAGCTCGACACGGACTACCTCGTGCCGGAAAAGCCCGAGAAGTCCGACAAGAAGGGCAGGAGCGTCGCCGAGCCGGAGATCCCGGTGGCCTTGCGGGCGATGATGGAAGAGACGCGGGCGGCGCGGGCGTCTCGATCTGCCCGCACGACACAGCCACTCTCCCTGCCACCGAACACGTGGCGCGAGATCCAGCAGCGCTGCGACACCATCGGCGTCCGAGCGGAGCTGGCAGACGAGGGGCGGGAGGTCGTCTTCGCCCTGGCGGGCGGTTGAGGACGGGAATCGCGGGGCTCGGCGTCAAGATGAGACACGTGGAACCGGAGTGGGATGCGGGCCAGGGCCTGGTCGAGTACGGGCTGATCCTCGGAATCATGGTTCTCGTCTGTGCGCTCGCCCTGATCTTCTTCATTCCCGCCAACGCGCCCTCCTTGCCGAGCGCGACTTCCAGCAGGTCGCTATCGTTGCCGACCATCAGCATCACGAAGTCGGCGTCCTTCGCCGCGGCCGCCGGCGTGGGCGCGGATCTTCCGCCGTGCTTCTGCACCCACGCGTCGGCCTTCGCGCCGGTGCGGTTGTAGACGGTGACGTCG
>JADGRS010000509.1 GCA_017880705.1 Burkholderiales bacterium | reverse complement strand
GTTTCTTGCCGTCGTCCTTCTCGTGAGGTTTCCGGATGCGTTTCTTAGCGGATTTCGCGGCGCTCATGGCGCTAGTCTACGCAAGCGCTGCGGCCGCGGCGGCGCCCGCCGCCCAGCCCAAGCCCGACGCGGATCGCGGCAAGCAGATCGCGACCACGGTGTGCGCCGCCTGCCACGGTGCCACGGGCCTCAGCACCGGCCCCACCAACCCGAACCTCGCGGGGCAGCACGGCGGCTACATTGCAATGCAGCTCGCAGCGTTCAAGGCGGCAACGCGCCCGAGCCCGATCATGCAGGGCATGGCGGCGAGCCTCTCGCCGGAGGACATGCGCAATCTCGGCGCCTATTTCGAAATCCAGAAGCCCGCGGAATCGGTCGCGCACGACAAGGCGCTCGCGATGCGGGGACAGCAGATCTGGCGGGGAGGCATCAAGAGCCTTGGCGTGCCCGCATGCGCGGGCTGCCACGGCGCGGCGGGCCACGGAATTCCCGCTCCCTTTCCGCGCCTCGCGGGACAATACGCGGATCTCAGCCTGGGCTGGCTCAAGGCGTATGCGACCGGGGCGCGCCCTCACTTGGTGATGGGCCCGATCGCCTCGCGCCTCTCCGAAAACGACATGAAGGCCGTCGCCGAATACATCTCGGGCCTTCGCTAGGAAAGACGTTGGGAAGGAGCTAGGCGGCGCTCTTCGTCTCGGCGCGAGAGGCGGCCTGCGGCGCCTGCGCGAGCACCGTGCGATTCCTCCCGTCGCGCTTGGCGCGGTAAAGCGCCGCATCGGCGGCGCGCTGCAGCTGTTCGGGATCGACCCCGTGATCGGGAAAGAGGCTGATCCCGATGCTCGCGGTGAGACGCGCCGTCGATTTGTCGAGGGCATAGGGCTGCGCCAGCGCTTCGCGCAGCTTCGCGGCGACGCCGCTCGCGCCGTCGACAGACGTCTCCGGAAGGATCGCGAGGAATTCGTCGCCGCCCAGGCGGCCCACGGTATCGGAGGCGCGGACGCACTTGCGCGCTCGCTCGGCGACGAGCTTCAGGACGCGATCCCCGGCCGCATGGCCCCAGGTGTCGTTGACCGCCTTGAAGCCGTCGAGATCGAAGAGCAGCACCGCGAAGCCGAGCGAGCTGCGTCGCGAGCGCGCGGCTTCCTGTGCGAGGCGATCCGCCAGCAATGCGCGATTCGGCAGCCCGGTCACCAGGTCGAAGTGGGCGAGGTGCTCGATGCGCAGCTGCGCCCGGCGTTCGCGCTCCTGCGCGCGGCGATAGGCCAGGAACAATCCTGCGAGCATCGCGAACGAGCCCAGCAGCAATCCCGCTATGTAGCGTCGCAGGCCCTCGCCCAGCTGTAGTACCGCTTCGGTGCGCAGCGCGATATGGCGCGTCTCCTCGGCCAGAGACCGGTCGATCGCCCCCGACGCTTCACCCGAGAGCCTCTCGGCCTCTTGCGCGAGAGCCGACGCGGACTCGGCTCCCTGGTGCGCGCGCGCGCCGGCGATGGAGCGAGCATGCACGATCAGCATTCGCGACGCCGTGCGCAGCTCATCCATCGCGGGCAGGAGCACCCCCTCGGCCGCCCGTCTCTCCAGCTCGACCAGGCCGCCCTCGACTTCCTTCGCGCGGCGATCGATGTTGGCGAACGCACTCGCGTCTCCGGTGCGAGCACCCAGCCTCGCCGCGGCGCGCAGGTCGAGGACCTGGGCGCGCAGCGCGTGCAGCTGATCCTTCACTTGCTGGGCGGCCGCCACTTCGCGATGCACCTGGGCCTCGCGGTCGAGGTCGAGGAGGACCGAGATCGCAAGCGCGATGATGGTCGCTGCGGCGACCGCGAGGCCCAGGCCCGCGAGACGTGCGCGTGAGGGCAGGATGCGCACGGGCTAGCGGTCTTGCACGCTGGCGAACGCGGCGCGCGCGGCGCCGAGCGTCGCCTCAAGCTCGGCGGCGCCATGGGCCGAGGATACGAATCCGGCCTCGAATGCCGACGGGGCGAGATAGACGCCGCGCTCCAGCATCGCGTGAAAGAAGCGGTTGAACGCGTCGCGGTCGCTTTGCATCACTTCTGCAAACGTCGCGGGCAGCCGCGCGCGGAAGAACAGTCCGAACATCCCGCCGAGGCTCGCACCGCTGAACGGCACGCCCGCGGCGCGGGCCTCGCGCACCAGGCCGTCGACAAGCGCGGTCGTCGTCGCGCCGAGGCGTTCGAAGAATCCCGGCTCGAGGACGCGGCGCAACGTCGCGAGCCCCGCGCTCACTGCGACCGGATTTCCAGAAAGGGTTCCCGCCTGGTAGACAGGGCCGACCGGCGCGAGCTTCTGCATGATCTCGCGCCGCCCGCCGAACGCGCCCACGGGCAGTCCCCCGCCGATCACCTTGCCGAGCGTGGTGAGATCCGGCTCGACGCCGAAGATGCCCTGCGCGCCGTGCGGCCCGACGCGAAAGCCCGTCATCACCTCGTCGAACAGCAGGACTGCCCCATGGCGCGTGCACAGGGAACGCAGCGTGTCGATGAACTC
>JADGRS010000508.1 GCA_017880705.1 Burkholderiales bacterium | reverse complement strand
AGCACGCCGCCCAGGACCGGGCTGGCGGCCACCATCTCCGAAGTTGTAGATCTCCTGCAGCGTGTCGCGCAGCACGACCCGCACCTTCTCGTTGGTGCCGTCGGCCATGAAGATGTACTTCTGCGCCAGGTCCTTCGAGAACGCGATATCCCACGTCGAGCCTGAGGCGAGCGTATCCTTCGCGAAGAACGCCTCCTTCACGAAGGTGCCGTCGGGATTGAAGACCTGCACGCGGTCGGCCTGGCGATCGCACACGTAGACGAGCCCGTCGTTGGTGCGCTCGACGCAGTGCACGGGGTTGCGGAACTGCTGGCCGGGCGGCGCGGCGGGATTGTATTTGCCCGGGTCGGTATCGTCGGGGCGGTTGCCGTACGCGCCCCAATAGCGCTTCATCTTGCCGGTGTCGGCATCGAGCACGGCGACACGCTTGTTGCGATAGCCGTCGGCGACATAGGCCTCGTTCGTCTTCGGATCCACCCAGATCTTGGCGACGCGCCCGAAATTCTCGGGGTCGTTGCTGCCCTTCAACGTTCCCATCTTGCCCACCTGCAGGAGGAACTTGCCCTCCTTGGTGAACTTGAGGAGGTGCGCGTCCTTGTCGCCGTTGCCGCCGATCCAGACGTTGCCCTTGTAGTCGACGTGCACGCCATGGTTCGACTGCGGCCATTCGTATCCGGCTCCCGGTCCGCCCCACGCATGCACGAGGTTGCCTGCCTGGTCGAAGGCGAGCACCGGCGGCGCGGAAGTGCAGCACTCGCCGTTCTTGAGATCCAGCGCGCGCTCGTTGTCGTTCAGCGTCGCGGCGCCGCGATGGATGATCCAGATGTGGTCCTCGTCGTCCACCCAGACGCCGATCGTCATCCCGAGGAGCCAATGATTCGGCAGCGGCTTCGGCCACAGCGGATCGACCTCGAAGCGCGGCGCCTCGACCATGCGGCCCGGCGCGTCGGCGCGGCTTTGCAGCACCGCCTGCCCGCAGCCCAGCGCCACGAGCGTCACCGTGAATGCGGCACCGATCACGAGATTGCGTCGCGAGTTCTTCATGGCTTCTCCTCCTTGTTTTCATGGCATTGTATGCCTGCCGCGAAACGGGGGAGAAAACCATCTTGAGATGGCCGCTGCTCGCCGGGATCGCCCTCGCGATGCTCGCCCGCATCGCCTGCGCGCACGACATCCCGAACGACGTGAAGGTGCAGGCCTTCGTGAAGCCCGAGGGCCAACGCCTGGAGCTGCTGGTGCGCGTGCCGATGTCGGCGATGCGCGAAGCGGATGTCCCGGTGCGCGGTCCGGGGTTCCTCGATCTTCCGCGCGCCGATGCGCCGTTGCGCACCGCCGTGCGGCTCTGGCTCGTGGACAACATCGAGGTGTACGAGGGCGACGAGCGCCTGCCGGCTCCGCGCATCGCGGACGTGCGCGTGGCGCTCGCCTCGGATACGTCGTTCATCTCCTACGAGAAGGCGCTCGCCAACCTGCGATCGCCGCCAGTGCCGGCGGACCTCGATCTCTATTGGAAGTCGCAGTACCTCGATGTCCTCCTCGAATATCCGATCGCCTCGGAGCGCTCCGACTTCTCGATCTTTCCGCGCCTCTCCAAGCTCGGGCTGCAGGTCCTCACCGTGATTCGCTTCCTCCCGCCGGGCGGTGCGGAGCGCGCGTTCGAGATCCATGGCGAGGGCGAGCTCGTGAGGCTCGACCCGCGCTGGCACCAGGCGGCGCTGCGTTTCGTGGAGCTGGGGTTTCGCCACATCCTCGACGGGACCGATCACCTGTTGTTCATCGCGTGCCTGGTGATTCCGTTTCGCCGCCTGAAGCCGCTGATCGTCATCGCAACCGCTTTCACCATCGCGCACTCGATCACGCTGATGGCGGCCGCCTATGGCCTCGCGCCCGAGGGCTTGTGGTTCCCGCCGCTGGTGGAGACGTTGATCGCGGCGTCGATCGTGTACATGGCGCTCGAGAACATCGTCGGTGCCAACGTCATGCGACGCTGGATCATCGCGTTCGGCTTCGGCCTCGTGCACGGCTTCGGCTTCGCCTTCGCGCTGCGCGAGTCGCTGCAGTTCGCGGGATCGCACCTCGTGACGGCGCTGCTCGCCTTCAACGTGGGCGTCGAGTTGGGGCAGATCGCCGTGCTGCTGGTGATGGTGCCCGCGCTGAATCTCCTCTTCCGCTACCTGCCGGAGAGGATCGGCGTGATCATCCTGTCGGCGTTGATCGCGCACACGGGCTGGCACTGGATGACGGAGCGGTTCGCGGACCTTCGCAAGTTCTCGCTGCCGGTGCTCGATGCCGCGGCCGCCGCGAGCCTCATGCGCTGGGCGATGGCGGCGATCGCCCTGGCGTTCGTTGTGTGGCTGGTGGACGCGAAGATACGGCGCTGGCTTTCGCGCGTGTGACCTCTACTTCAAGTCGCGTCAGCCGGTCACTTTCCGCAGCATCGCGCGCGCGGCAAAACGCAGCCGCTGCGACAGCGGAAAGCGCTTGAACGTCGATTTCGTCGTGCCGCTGG
>JADGRS010000507.1 GCA_017880705.1 Burkholderiales bacterium | reverse complement strand
CGCCAGGGGATCAAGGGCCCCACGCAGGGTTACTGGATGTCGCGCCTCGATCGCGAGCGCGACAACCTGCTCTCGGCCCACGCATGGTGCGAGGACGCGCCTGACGGCGCCCGCATGGGCCTGAACCTCGCGCGCGGCACCAAGCTCTACTGGATCAATCGCGGGCTCCTGGGGGTGGGGCACGCCCTGTTCGTCGAGGCGCTGCGGCGCCCGGGGGCCCAGCAGCGCGACGAGATTCGCTGCCGCGCGCTATTCGACGCCGGTCAGTTCGATTTCTACATGGGACGCTACGCCGAGGCCCAGCGCTATCTCGAGGAAAGCCTCGCCATCGCGCGCGAGCTCGGCGACAAGGTGCGGATCGCGGCGGCGCTCCAGCCGCTCGGCATGGCCTCCCTCGGCCAGGGGCACTTCGAAGACGCGCGCTCGCATCTCGAGGAAGCGCTCGCGCTCGCGCGCGACCTCGGCGACAAGCGCAACCTCGCCGCGGCCATGAACGCGATCGCGCAGCTCTATCGCGTCGAGGGAGCGCTCGACGAGGCCGAGCGCCTCTACGAGGACGCGCTCGCGCTCGCCCGCGAGCTCGACGACAGCGAGAGCCTCGCCGTCGGATTGCTCAACCTCGCGATGGTCTCGATCTGCAGGCGAAGCGAGGACAAGGCGCGCGAGATGCTGCTGCAGGTGATCGCCATCGCGCAGGCCACCGGATCCCAGCGCGTGGGATTGAGCGGCGTGGAAGTTTGCGCGGGCCTGGCCGCGCTTTGCCAGGACTGGGAGCACACCGCGCGCTTCTTCGGCGCCGCCGAAGCACACAACGGCAGCACCGGCCTGCACCGCGATCCCGCGGACGAAGCCTTCCTTTCGCCGCTCATGGAGAAATGCCGCGGCGCGCTCGACGCGGCTGCATTCGAAGCCGAGGAAGCGAGGGGGCGCGCGCTCGCCTACGACGAGGTGATGCGGCAAGCGCGCGACTGGCTCGCGCAGGAGCGCCCTAGGCGTCGTTGACGATCGTCGGGTCCAACGTAGCGCACGCCGAGCCGTCCGACTTCACGACCGTCACGCTGTAATCATAGGAGCGCGTGCCCGTGTCGAGGTTGTTGCGATCGCGCCATTTGTACCTGTTCCTGTTGCCCTCGGGCAGGTCGAACTCCTTCGGCCAGTCGCCCGTCTTGAACTTGATGCCGTCCTTCTTCGCGAAATCGTAGCCGGGGGTCGAGATCGTCCATCGGATCTCGACGTCCCTCGATCCCTTCGCGACACCGAGCACCTCGTGATCGAGGGTGATGCCGGCGGGCGTGCAGGAGGTGACCGAAACGACGACGTCGCATTTGACCCCTTTCTCGTCGCACGTCTTGGTGGGCCTCTTTCCGGGTCCGCCCTCCGCCACGGGCGAGTGCATCGCGCATCCGACGGCGGCGAATGCGAACGTGAATGCGGACAACAGTGCGCGGTTTTTCATTTTCGAGCTCTCCCCTTCGTTCTTGGTTTGTACAGAGAGGCAGGCGGTGCGGCGGACCTGCGATCCGGGCCTATGGTAATACGATGCGCCGGTCACTGCGCCCGGTAGGCGATGCGCACCACTTGCGTGCCGGTGTCGATGTCGTCGGTGATGCATGTCGAGATCACGACCATCCACGCGGCGAACAGGACGAGGGAATTGAAGACCGTGTCCTTGGTGGGTTCCGATTTCATGGCGGTTCCTTGCGAGTCAGGGGAGGTGACTGTCTCGCAACCGGGGGCCGCCCGTCCTTTAGCCGTTCTAAAAGCGCGATGAAACCTTATGAAAACCGCCTTCCCTACGCCTGGAAGCGCTCCAGCGAGAACGGCGCGAGGTCGATGGTGCTCCGCGCCCCGCGGGAGAGCTCCGCGAGCGCCTCGCCGATCGCGGCCGAATGCTTGAATCCGTGCCCCGAGCATGCGGACGCGATGATGACGTTCGGCATGCGCGGATGGCGCCCGATCGCGAAGTGGAAGTCCGGCGTCGCGGTATAGAGGCAGGAGACCGCCTTGATGCAGCGCGTGCCCACTCCCGGGAGATAGGGCGCGACGAGGCTTCGCTGCATCTCGTGAGTCTCTTCGTCGGTCACCGCGCGGCTCGATTCGTCGGGATGCGCCTGCCTCGCGTATTGCTCGGTGGCGATCTTGATGCCCGCCTCCCTGCCGTCGATCGCCGGAAATCCGTAGATCACGTGCTCGCGGTCCTGCAGCTCCCAGATCCAGATCGGGAATCGCGGCGCCGTGAATTCGGCGATGGGGGCCGTCGTCTCGAACCAGTACAGCACCTGGCGCGTCACGCGAAAATGCCGCGCGAGGTCCGCGTCGAGGAGCTGCGGGAGCCACGCGCCCGCGGCAACGATGAGCAACAGCGACGACTCGGGGCGGAACAGTGCTCGCGGCCGGATGCCGGCGATGGCACCCTGGCTGCTCATGCTGAACCCCCTAGCTCGCGCAGCCCCCACGACTGCTCGAGCAACTATCGCAGCTCGTTCCGAGATCGTCAACGAGGCCGCCGCC
>JADGRS010000506.1 GCA_017880705.1 Burkholderiales bacterium | reverse complement strand
TGCCAGATGTCGGTGTCGATCATGGTGCTCACCGCGAGGAACTTGAGCGCCGTGGCACCCGTGTTCACGATCTGGTGTGCGGTGTCGGGGCCGCCAGGCGGGCACGCGATCACGTCGCCCTCGCGCACCGGATACTCCGCCTTGCCGTAGCGCAACGTCCCGGTGCCCTCGATCACGAGGAACATCTCCTCGTTCGCGTGGTGGTTGTGGAACGGAAAGGCGCGCTTGCCGGGCGCGACGGTCGTGAGGTTGTAGCCGAGCTTCTTCGAGCCGAGCTTGGCGCCGATGGGCGCGACCTTCGCCTCGAAACGCCCGCCGTGCTTCAGCTCGCGGGAGACCTCGGCGTCGCGGATGTTGAGGATGGGCGCGCTCAAGCCTCGTCCTTCCAGTAGTCGACCGCCTGGTGCACGTGGGTCAGGTGGCGCACCCGGTCGTCCTTGCCGCCGCCGAAGGCGCCGATCTTCTTCGAGTCGGGATATTCGCAGACCTCGGCAGGCATCATGGTGCTCACCGAGATGTACGCGAGATCCTCGCCGGAATCGTTGATGATCTGATGCGCGGTCTCAGGGCCGCCCGTGGGGCAGCAGATGAAATCGCCCGCGCGCACGGCGCGCTTCTCGTCGCCGTAGCGCAGCGTGCCCCTTCCCTTGACGATGAAGAACATCTCCTCTTCGGCGCGATGGCTGTGGAAAGGGCACGAGGCCTTGCCGGGCGGCACCACGTCGTAGGAATAGCCGAGATCCTTCGCGCCGACGAGCGGGCCCACGCGCACGCAGTCGGAGCGAAACCTGGTCCCCTGCTCGAAATGCTCGAGCTCGAGGTCGTCGACGTTGACGACGCGCGCGTCTATCACCCTGGTTGAGCCCGTGTTCATGGTGCCGCCGGACAGGTCATGGCTTCGGCGTTCTCCGCCTTTTCGGCGATCAGCCGCTCCTTCGCGCGCGCACAGGCCCGCGGAAGATTGGTACGGCCCATCTCCATCGCTTTCGGAAGCACCTGCTTCATGAGCTCCGGCTGGGCCTGCAGCATGTGCTGGCCCGCGGGCGATTCGTAGAACTCGCGGATCTGGCGAAGCTCGGCGAAGTTGAACTGCGTGGCGTAGGCCTGCGCCATCGAATCCATCAGGCCGCCGGGCGCGTTGATCTGGTCCTTCATGCCACGCATCAACTCTTCCAGCATCACCTGCACGGCGCGCTGGTTGAAAATGGGCTTGCCCTGCGTGAATTGCTTCGCCATCCCTTCGCTCATGACGCTGGCCATGGAATCCATCTGGCGGTCCAGGTGCATCGCGACGAATATCGCCCTGGCTTCGGCGATGCGCTCGGGGTCGGTCGCGTCCGCGCCGAACGCGGCGCCCGATGCGGCCAGGGCGAGTGCGGCCATTGCCAGACGCAGGGCGGCGGTCTTCATCGGTCGATCTCCCCGAACACGATGTCCATGGTGCCGATGATCGCGACCACGTCGGCGATCATGTGGCCCTTGGCGATCTCGTCCATGGCGGCGAGGTGCGCGAAGCCCGGCGCGCGGATCTTCAGCCGCCACGGCTTGTTGGCGCCGTCGCTCATGAGGAAGATGCCGAACTCGCCCTTCGGATGCTCGACGGCGCAATAGACCTCGCCCTGCGGCACGAACATCCCCTCGCTGAAGAGCTTGAAGTGGTGGATCAGCTCTTCCATGTTCTCCTTCATCTCGACCCGCGACGGCGGCGCCACCTTGTGGTTCGCCGTGATGACGGGGCCGGGATTCCTGCGCAGCCAGTCGACGCACTGCTTGATGATCCGGTTCGACTCGCGGAATTCCTGGATGCGCACGAGGTAGCGGTCGTAGCAGTCGCCGTTGGTGCCGATGGGGATGTCGAAGTCGATCTTGTCGTAGACCTCGTAGGGCTGCTTCTTGCGAAGGTCCCACGCGACGCCCGAGCCGCGGAGCATGGGGCCGGTGAAGCCGAGCGCCTGCGCGCGCTCCGGCGTGACGACGCCGATGCCGACCGTGCGCTGCTTCCAGATGCGGTTGTTGGTGAGAAGCGTCTCGTACTCGTCGACGTACGTCGGGAAGCGCTTGGTGAAGTCCTCGATGAAGTCGAGGAGCGAGCCCTGGCGGTTCTCGTTGAGCTCCCGCACCTTCTGCGCGCTGCGCACCGTGGAAGGCGCGTAGTTCGGCATCTTGTCGGGCAGGTCGCGGTAGACGCCGCCGGGACGGTAGTAGGCCGCGTGCATGCGCGCGCCGGAGACCGCCTCGTACATGTCCATCAGGTCCTCGCGCTCGCGGAACGCGTAGAGGAAGACCGTCATCGCGCCCACGTCGAGCGCGTGGGAGCCGATCCAGAGGAGGTGATTGAGGATGCGCGTGATCTCGTCGAACATGACCCGGATGTACTGCGCGCGGATCGGGACATCGACGCCGACCAGCTTCTCGATCGCCATCACGTAGGCGTGCTCGTTGGACATCATCGACACGTAGTCGAGGCGGTCCATGTAGGGCACGCTCTGGATGAAGGTGCGCGTCTCGGCGAG
>JADGRS010000005.1 GCA_017880705.1 Burkholderiales bacterium | reverse complement strand
AACCGCGACGCGATGCCGAGGCTGCGAGTGAACAAGATGTACGCCGACATCCTCCAGGCATCGCGCGAGAACGGCGGCAAGCACCTCGCGGGGCAGCTGCAGGAGGCGCGCTGGCTCATCAAGAACGTGCAGCAGCGCTTCGACACGATCCTGCGCGTCACCCAGGCGATCGTCGACCGGCAGAGGAATTTCTTCGAGCACGGCGAGGTCGCGATGCGCCCGCTGGTGCTGCGCGAGATCGCGGACTCCGTGGGCCTGCACGAGTCGACCATCTCGCGGGTGACCACGCAGAAATACATGCTCACCCCGCGCGGCATCTTCGAGCTCAAGTATTTCTTCGGCAGCCACGTCTCGACCGACACCGGCGGCGCGTGCTCCGCGACGGCCATCCGCGCGCTGATCAAGCAGTTGGTCGCCGCGGAAGACGGCAGGAAGCCGCTTTCCGACCACCGCATCTCCGACATCCTCGCGCAACAGGGAATCCAGGTCGCGCGCCGTACCGTAGCCAAATACAGGGAGGCGCTGCACATCCAGCCCGCCAACCTTCGCAAGTCGATCTGATCTCAGCGGCACCGCAGCGAACCTTCGTTGACGAAGAAAAGGAGCACTCGATGAACCTGCAACTCACCGGACAACACGTCGAAATCACGCCCTCGATCCGCAACTACGTGCTGTCGAAGCTGGAGCGCATCAACCGCCACTTCGACCACGTGATCGACGTGAACGTCGTGATGACCATCGAGAAGCTCGACCAGAAGATCGAGGCGCACGTGCACCTCTCGGGCAAGGACATCCACGTCGAGGCGAACGACGCCGACATGTACGCCGCGATCGACAATCTCACCGACCGGCTCGACCGCCAGATCCTCAAGCACAAGGAGCGCTTCCAGGTGCACAAGCACGATGCCGGCATCAAGCGCATTCCGCAGGGCGACGTTTAGGTCTAGAATCCCCGGCCGATGAACCTCGTCTCCCGGCTCCTTCCCGTGAACCACGTCGTGCTCGACCTCGACGTGAGCAGCAAGAAGCGCCTCTTCGAGCAGATCGGGCTGCTCTTTGAAAACTCGCGCCAGATTCCTCGGGCGCGCGTTTTCGACAGCCTGTTCGATCGCGAGAAGCTCGGCTCCACGGGGCTCGGCTACGGCGTGGCGATTCCCCACGGGCGCATCAAGACGCTGAAGGAGCCGGTGTGCGCCTTCGCCCGCACCGCGAACCCGATCGCGTTCGAGTCTCCCGACGGCCAGCCGGTGAATCTCGTGTTCGCGATGCTCGTTCCCGAGCACGCGAACGAGGCGCACCTGGAGCTCCTCTCGGAGCTCGCGCAGATGTTCAGCGACGCGTCGCTGCGTGACGCGCTGGCGACGACCCAAGACATCCAGGCGGCCCACCGGCTGATCACCGAGTGGTCGCCCTATGCCCCGGCTCAGCGTTCAGCAGCTGTTTGACGGCAGGGCCGAGCGCCTCGGCCTCGCGTGGGCCGGCGGCCGGCCGGGCGCATCGCGCGAGTTCACCGGCGAGATGCTGCGCAAGCCCGGCGTGGGATTGATCGGCCACCTGAACCTCATCCACCCGCTGCTCGCGCAGGTCCTCGGGCGCCGCGAGGTGGACTATCTCGAGCGGCTCGATGCGGCGGTGCGCGACCGGACCGCGGCGGGCATCTGCAGGGACGAAACCATCGCGATCATCGTGTGCGACGGCATCGACGCGCCGGCGGCCCTGGCGCGGTGCGCCGACCGCGCGGGCGTGGCGCTGCTCACGTCCACGGAGCCCAGCCAGCACGTCATCAACGTGCTGCGGCCCTACATGCAGCAGGAGCTGGGAGAGGTCACGACGCTGCACGGCGTGATGCTCGACGTGCTCGAGATCGGCGTCCTCATCACCGGGGACTCGTCGATCGGCAAGAGCGAGCTCGCGCTCGAGCTCATCTCCCGCGGCCACGGGCTCGTGGCCGACGACGTCGTCGAGCTGCAGCAGATAGGCCCCGAGACCATCCAGGGCCGCTGCCCTCCGATGCTGCGCGACTTCCTCGAGGTGCGCGGGCTCGGCGTGCTCAACATCCGCTCGATCTTCGGCGAGACCGCGGTGCGCCCGAGGAAGGCGTTGCGCCTCATCGTGCACCTCGACATGCCCGAGGGCGGCTACAAGATGGAACCCAAGGACCGCCTGGCGACGCGCGCGGGCACCCAGGACATTCTCGGCGTCGAGATTCCCACGGTCACCCTCGCGGTCGCGCCGGGGCGCAACCTCGCGGTGCTCGTCGAGGCCGCAGTTCGCAACCACATCCTGCTCACGCGCGGCATCAACTCGACGCGGGAGTTCATCGCGAGGCAGGAAGAGGCGATGCGCCTGGAGCGCACCTCGCGCGGCGAGGCGCCCGACTGATGCAGCTGGTCCTCCTTTCCGGCGTGTCGGGCTCGGGAAAGAGCGTGGCATTGAAGGCCCTCGAGGACGCGGGCTACTTCTGCGTCGACAACCTTCCCGCGGACCTCATCGCGCCCCTGGTCGACTACGCGATGTCGCGCGGCGAGCCCAAGGTCGCGATCAGCGCCGACGCGCGCAGCCGCGAAGGCCTGGGCCACCTTCCCGACATCGTCGAGAAGGAGCGCGCGCGCGGCAACGATGTCCGCGTGATTTTCCTCGACGCGAACGACCAGAGCCTGGTGCGGCGCTTCTCGGAGACGCGCCGCCCGCATCCGCTCGCTCGCGACGGCCGCGCGCTGGCCGAGGCGATCGCCGAGGAGCGGCGCGTGCTCGCATGGCTCGCGGAGATCGGCCAGCGCATCGACACCAGCATGCTCACGCCCTCGCAGCTGCGCGGCTGGGTGCAGGACCTGGTCGTCACTGATCGCACGCGCTTCACGCTCACGTTCGAATCCTTCGGTTTCAAGGGCGGCGTGCCTCTCGACGCCGACTATGTCTTCGACGCGCGTTGCATCCTGCCGAACCCGCATTACGATCCGGCGCTGCGCGTGCAGACGGGCCGCGATCCCGACGTGGTCGCGTTCCTCGAGCGCGAGACCCAGGCGGGGATCCTCATCGAGGACATCCAGCGCTTCCTGCAGCGCTGGGTGCCGCGCTTCCTCCTCGACCAGCGCTCGTCGATCACGGTGGCGATCGGCTGCACCGGAGGGCGGCATCGCTCGGTGTATGTCGCCGACCAGCTCGCCGAGCGCTTCGCCTCGGAGCACCAGGTGGTCCTTCGCCATCGCGACCTCAAGCCCTAGGGACGGGAAACGCGCCGCATCCCGATGGTCCTCTTCAACATCTTTTCCGCGGGCCGCAAGCGCGAGACGCTTCCCATCTTTCCGCTGGGCACGGTGCTATTCCCGGGCGCGATCCTGCCCTTGCGCATCTTCGAGGTGCGCTACATGGACATGGCGAAGGCCTGCCTAAGGGAAGGCACGCCGTTCGGCGTGTGCCTGATCCGCGAGGGCAGCGAGGTGGGCGCACCCGCCGTGCCCGAGCCCGTCGGCTGCACCGCGCGCATCGCCGAATGCGATGTCGAGGAGCTTGGCATCCTCAAGGTGAAGGCCGAGGGCATCGATCGCTTCCGCATCGTCTCGCGCGAGGTGAATCCTCAGGGCCTGATCGTGGGAGAGGTCGAGCCCCTCGCCGCCGAGGCGCAGGTCAACGGGATCGACGGCCTCGCCGAGAGCGCGGAGTTTCTTCGCAAGGTGATCCTCGCGATCGGCGCCGAGCGCTTCAACGAGCCCTACCGCTTCGACGACGCGACCTGGGTGAGCTTCCGGCTCGCCGAGATCCTGCCGCTTCGCATCGACGTGAAGCAGAAGCTACTCGAGCTCACCGACGCGACGTTGCGCCTCGCGATCCTGCACAAGTTCCTGCGGCAGCAGAACCTGGTTTGAAATTGGTGTCATGTACGAATTTCGGATGCATCGGCGTGCCGATGCGCGCTGCCGAAATTCGTACCTGACACCAATTTCAAGTCTCTGACACCAGTTTTTCCAGGAGCCTGCGTATGGGCGAAGGCAGCGCCGCGCCGGCGAGGTCGTCGAGCGCGACCCAGGTCGCGGGCTTGCCTTGGGCAACTCGCGACGCCCTTGCGAGTTCGATGCGCCACGGCTGCACCTCGAGCGTGAAATGGGTGAAGGCGTGCTCGAAGGGCTCGATCGCATCGACGCGCGCGGCCTCCAGCCCCCACTCGCTCGCGAGCGCCTCGCGAGGCGAGGCCTCCGCATCCGCCTCCGGGAGGGACCAGAGCCCGCCCCAGATCCCCGCGGCGGGGCGCTTCTCCAGCAGGACCTCGCCGCGGGAAATCACGACGAGCATCGCGATGCGCCTGCGCCGGACGGGCCCGCGCACGCGGCGCTGCGGAAGCTCGTCCACACGCTTCTCGATGCGCGCGACGCAGTCGGCGGCCACGGGGCACAGGAGGCAAAGCGGCGCGCGCGGAAGGCACACGTTCGCCCCCAGGTCCATCATGCCTTGCGTGTAGCGCTCGATGCCGCGTGCGGGCAGCCGCGCCTCGGCCTCGCTCCACAAACGCGCCGCGACGGCCGCGCTCGCCGGATCGCCGCCGATCCCCGCGTGGCGCGCGAGCACGCGGCGCACATTCCCGTCGAGAATCGCGCAACGCTCGCCGCTCGCGAAGGCGGCGATCGCCGCGGCGGTCGAACGGCCTACTCCGGGAAGCTGCACGAGCTCGGCCTGGCGCACCGGGAACATGCCCCCGAACCGCGCGACCACCTCCCGCGCGGCGCGGTGCAGGTTGCGCGCGCGCGCGTAGTAGCCCAGCCCGCTCCAGAGGGCGAGCACCTCGTCTTCGGGCGCGGCGGCAAGCGCGGCCACGTCCGGGAAGCGGGTGAGGAAGCGCTCGAAGTACGGGATCACGGTCGCCACCTGCGTCTGCTGCAGCATGATCTCGGAGATCCAGATGCGATAGGCGTCGCGCGTGGCCTGCCAGGGCAGGTCGTGGCGGCCGTGGAGCCGCTGCCACGCGACGACGCGCGAAGGGAACGGGCCGGGAGCGCGAGGCTTTCTCGCGGATGAAGCTCGTGCCATGGGAGTGCGGTTGTCCGCGGGAGGCGTTCCGGAGCCGTAGTCGTTTCGGAGGGGCTGGAGCGGGTGAAGGGAATCGAACCCTCGTCGTAAGCTTGGGAAGCTTCTGCTCTACCATTGAGCTACACCCGCGTCGGTCGCATTCTAGCGCCATTCGCGCCGCCGCCCGCGAGGCTCGCGCCCCGCGGCAGCCGTCCGTCGCAAGCCGGTCCCGTGCGCCGGCGCGGCGAAGGTAGGATTGCGCCATGAGCAGACTCCCCGCCGCGCTGGCGCCCTTCGGGGGCGAGCATTTCCACCCCCTGGAGATCATCCCTTTCTTCCGGCGCTTTCCACGCAGCTTCGGACGCGATTTCCTCTACACCTTCATCTGGAGCAGCCTCATCGGCGTGGTGTTCTACGCGCTGAACGCGGTCGGCGCGGAAAGGCTGCCGTCGCTGCGGGCGTTCGAGCTGTACATCCTCATCTCGAACGTGATCGGCTACGCCATCCACGCGTTGTTCTCCATCGGCTCCATCCTCGGCCTCGACGCGCTCGTGCGCCGCGGAGGCTTCGCCCCGAAGGTGGCCTATTTCAGCGTCATCCCACTCATGGGCGTGCTGATCGGCTTCTGGGCCGTCTCCTACATCGTCGACATCGGCTTTCGCAACTGGCTCACCGAACCCGCGGCGATCATGTCGGTCGTCACCACGAGCCTCGTCATCTCGACCATCATGAGCGTCATCTTCTTCTGGCGCGAGCGCCATGCGCGGGCCGAAGCCGATCTCGAACGCGAGCGCCTGCGCGGCGAGCGCATCGAGCGCGAAGCCGCGCTCGCCAACCTGCGCGCGCTGCAGGCGCAGATCGAGCCGCATTTCCTCTTCAACACGCTCGCCAACGTGACGAGCCTCATCGATCCCGATCCGGCGAAGGCGCGGCGCATGCTGGAGAGCTTCATCCGCTTCCTGCGTTCCTCCCTCGGCGCGACGCGGGCCGAATCGACCACGCTCGCGGACGAGGGCGAGCTCATGGCGGCCTACCTCGACGTGCTGCAGATCCGCATGGGCCAGCGCCTTCGCTACGAGATCGACATTCCGCCCGAGCTGCACGCGTTCCAGCTGCCGCCCATGCTGCTGCAGCCGGTCGTCGAGAATGCGATCCGGCATGGGCTCGAGCCCAAGATGGATGGCGGCGTGGTGAAGGTGCGCGCGCGGCGCGACGACGGCGCGGTGGTCATCGAAATTTCCGACAGCGGCGCGGGCTTCGCCGCGATGACTCGAGGCGGCGTCGGCCTCACCAACCTGCGCGATCGCCTTCGGCTCCTCTACGGCGAGCGCGCATCGCTCGCCATCGGCGAGAGCGAGGGCGGCGGAGCGAGCGTGACGATGACGTTGCCCGGATGAAAGCGCGGGCGCTTATCGCCGACGACGAGGTGCACCTGGCCGAGCACCTGCGTGCGCGCCTGGGGTTCGCCTGGCCCGATCTCGAGATCCTGCCGCTCGCCGCGAACGGCGTGGAAGCCCTGCGCGCGATCGGCGAGGAGGAGCCCGAGATCGCGTTCCTCGACATCAGGATGCCGGGGCTCACCGGCATCGAGCTGGCGAAACGTATCGATACGCGCACGCACGTGGTCTTCGTGACCGCCTTCGACCAATACGCCATCGAGGCCTTCGACCGCGAAGTCGTCGACTACATCCTGAAGCCCGTCACCGACGAGCGCCTCGCCAGGACCGTCGAGCGGCTGCAGAGAAAGCTCGCCGCAGCGGAGCGCCCGCCCGCGCTGGACGAGGTGCTCGCCAGGCTCGCTCGCGCCATTCCCGGCGCCGGCGCGCGATTGCGCTGGATCCGCGCGCTGAAGGGCGAGCTGGTGCAGCAGATCGCGGTCGACGACGTGCTTTATTTCCAGGCCTCCGACAAATACACGTGCGTCGTCACGCGGGACGGCGAGTCGCTCATCCGCCTTGCGCTCGCCGAGCTCTCCGGACAGCTCGACTCCGACGTGTTCTGGCAGATCCATCGCGGCACCGTCGTCAACATGAACGAGGTCGCCTCGACGCGTCGCGATCTCGGAGGGCGCGTGTTCGTGAAGCTGAAGGACGGCAAGACCGAGCTCGCCGTGAGCCGCGCGTACGCCCACCTGTTCAAGCAGATGTAGCGGGCATGAGGCTTATAATTCCCTCATGCGCATTCAAGTCACGCTGAACGGGGTGCCCCGCGAATTCCCCGCCACGCTCACCTTCGCCCAGCTTCTCCATGAGATGGAGCTGGCCGGCCGGCGCCTGGCCATCGAGAGGAACGGCGAGATCGTTCCGCGCAGCCGATTCGGCGACGCGCACCTCGCCGACGGCGATCGCGTCGAGGTCGTGATGGCCGTGGGAGGAGGGTAACGACATGGCGAACGAAAAGCTGATCATCGCGGGCAAGGCATACGACTCGCGACTGCTGGTCGGAACGGGCAAGTATCGCGATTTCACCGAGACGCGCGCCGCGATCGACGCGAGCGGCGCGCAGATCGTCACCGTGGCGATCCGCCGCACCAACATCGGCCAGAACACGGGCGAGCCCAACCTCCTCGACGCGCTGCCGACTTCGCGATTCACGATCCTGCCCAACACCGCGGGCTGCTACACGGCGCAGGATGCGGTGCGCACGCTGCGCCTTGCGCGCGAGCTCCTCGAGGGCCGCGCCCTCGTGAAGCTCGAGGTCCTCGGCGATGCGCAGTCGCTCTACCCGAACATGCCGGAGACGCTCGCGGCGGCGAAGACGCTCGTCGACGAAGGCTTCGAGGTGATGGCCTATTGCAGCGACGATCCCATCATGGCGAAGCAGCTCGAGGAGCTCGGCTGCGTGGCCGTGATGCCGCTCGCCTCGCTCATCGGGTCCGGCATGGGGATCCTCAATCCGTGGAACCTGCAGATCATCATCGACCGCGTGAAGGTCCCGGTGCTGGTGGACGCCGGAATCGGCACGGCCTCCGATGCCGCGATCGCGATGGAGCTCGGCTGCGACGGCGTGCTCATGAACACCGCGATCGCCAAGGCGAAGGATCCGGTGCGCATGGCGCGCGCGATGAAGCTCGCGGTCGAGGCCGGGCGCGAGGCGTTCCTCGCGGGCCGCATGGCGAAGAAGCCCTACGAGGCGAGCCCCTCGTCACCCGAGACGGGGCTCATCCAGAAGACGGCGTGAGGCAGGGCCCTCAGAACCTCCAGGCGACCCCCACCGACACGAGGTCGGAATCGGGCTCACCCGCGAGGGGAGAGCCGAGCGGCGAGTAGCGCTCGAGCTCGGCGTGGATGCCGAACGCCTTCGTGAACTCGTAGCGCACTCCGAGGCCGTAGCGCCAGCGGGTGCCGCGCGCCGCGCCATCGGCCAGAAGCGAGGTCGAGTACGTCGCGAAGGCGTTGCGCGCATCGCCGTGGTACGCGCCCATGCGGCCATAGAACGAAAAGCTTCGCCACAGGGGCAGCGTCGCCACCGTGTCGATGCCGATGCCGGTACTGCGGAATTCCGAGGCGAGATTGCCCGAGGTCGTGAAGAGATCCGCGGGAGTGCGGCCGAAATCGACGAACTCGCTCTCGAACGAAAGATAGCGCGAGTACTTGTAGCCCAGCTTGAACCGATAGCCGCTGTCGGCGGCGCGAAAGGCGGCGGGGCCGTTGAACGACTCGGACTCGAACGAGAACGTGCCGCCCGGTGCCGCGATGGCGGTCCTTGGGAGGCGCAAGCCCCCCAGGTAGTCGTCCGCCGCCGCCGCAGCAGGAAGCATGGCGCAGGCAAGCACGACAAGCCTGTGGCGAGGGATCATTGTTGTGGGACGCTCTTCGAGGATCCAATTTAGGCCCGCGTCCGTAATCGTGTCAAACCCGCGTTGTTGCGAAAAGGTTCCACAAGCGCGGCCTATATAATTCGCCCGGCATTTCATACTGCGAAACTTCATGCCCCACCCGCCGATTCGAAGCTACGTTCTGCGCCAGGGGCGCTATTCCGCGGCGCAGCAGCGCGCGTTCGCCGAGCTCATGCCGCGCTTCGGCGTGCCGTATGGCGGCGTGCCGCTCGATTTCCCGAGGACCTTCGGGCGCGAGTCTCCGGTGATCGCGGAGGTGGGCTTCGGAATGGGAGAGACGACAGCGAACATCGCCGCGCAGAATCCCGCCAACGACTACCTCGCGATCGAAGTGCACTCGCCGGGCGTCGGCAGCCTCCTCAGGCACATCGACGCCGGAGGGCTCGCCAACATCCGCATCGTCCAGCACGACGCCGTCGAGGTGATGCGCGACATGGTGCCCGCGGGCTCGCTCGCCGCGATCCATGTGTTCTTCCCGGACCCGTGGCCGAAGAAGCGCCATCACAAGCGCCGCCTGCTCCAGCCCGCATTCGTGGAGCTCGCGGCCTCGCGTCTCGCGGCGGGCGGGCTGTTGCATGTGGCCACCGATTGGCAGGAGTATGCGGACCAGGTGCTCGAGGTCCTGCGCGCGACACCGGGCCTCGAAAACACGGCCGAAGGATTCGCGGATCGGCCGGCGTGGCGCCCCGAGACCAAGTTCGAGCGACGCGGGCTGAAGCTCGGGCACGCGGTGTGGGATCTCGTCTTCGCGAAGGGGCAACGATGAATCGACGTGACTGGATGCGCTTCATCGCCGCGGGCGGCGCGGCGGCGGCCTCGACGCGCATTGCGCAGGCGCTCGCGAAGGGCGACCTGCCGCCCGGAATCAACCAGCTCGAGGGCACCGCGACCATCAACGGGCGAGCGGCGCACGTCGGCACGCCGGTGAATCTCGGGGACCGCGTCGCCACGGGCCGCGGGAGCCAGGCGGTGATCGTGGTGGGCAGCGACGCGTTCCTGGTTCGCGCGAAGAGCACGATCGAGGTGAAGGGCACGGAGGGCGTCCTCAACGGGCTCATCGTGGCGAGCGGGCAGGTGCTGTCGGTCTTCGCCAAGAAGCCGGTCGCGATCCAGGCGGCGAGCGCGTCCATCGGAATCCGCGGCACCGGCGCCTACATCGAGGTCAATCCGGACAGCGTCTATTTCTGCCTGTGCTATGGCGAGGCGCTGGTCGAAGGACCCGGAATGGCGGCGGCGAGACTCGTGAAGACGACGCACCACGAGCAGCCCCTGCTCCTGCGCGAGGACGGCGGCATCATGCGCGTCGAGCCGGGCCCCTTCCTCAATCACACCGATGCGGAGCTCGTGATGCTCGAGGCGCTCGTCGGCCGCGAGCCGCCGTTCATGAAGGGCGGGACGTACCCGGCGAAGCAATATTGATGGGGACGATCCTCGTTCGCGCCTGAGTCCCCGGAAGGAACGGCTCGAGCAGGTCGTTGAGGAATCGCTGTCCCCTGGGCGTCGGCCGGATCGTCGCGTGGTCGCGCTCGATGAGTCCCGCCGCCTCGACCGCGCGCAGCGGCTTGTCGACGGCCGTGATCGCGAGCCCGGTGCGCTGCGCGAAGAGCGCGACCGGAAATCCCTCGATGAGGCGCATCGCGTTCAGCATGAACTCGAACGGCAGCTCGTTCGCGGCGACATCGCGCGATTCGCGGATCGCATCGCCGCCGAGCGCGCCCCGAAGGTAGGTCAGCGGCTTGCGTGCGCGCTCCTCGCGCGTGATGCGATCGCGAAACGAGATCTTGCCGTGGGCGCCCGCGCCGATCCCCAGGTAGTCGCCGAAGGTCCAGTAGTTGAGATTGTGGCGCGCCCGCGCGCCGGGCTTCGCGAAAGCCGACGTCTCGTAGTGGCCATAGCCTTCCCCCGCGAGAGCGTCCTCGATCGCTTCCTGCATGTTCGCTGCCACGTCGTCGTCGGGCAGGGCCGGCGGGAAGCGGAAGAAATTCGTGTCGGGCTCGAGCGTGAGGTGGTAGGCGGAGACGTGCGGAACGCCGAACGCGATCGCCTCGCGCACGTCGGCCAGCGCCTGTTCGAGCTCCTGGCCCGGAAGTGCGTACATGAGGTCCGTGTTGACGGTGGGGAAGATGTCGAGCGCCGCCTCGAGCGCGCGCCGCGCCTCGTCGGCGCCGTGGACGCGGCCGATCGCCGCGAGCTTCGCGTCGTCGAAGCTCTGCACGCCGAGCGACAGGCGGTTCACGCCGGCGTCGCGGAAGCCGCGGAAGCGCTCGCGCTCGAACGTTCCCGGGTTCGCTTCCATCGTGATCTCGGTATCGGGATCGGCCATGATGAGCGTGCGCACCGCGGTGAGCAGCCGGTCGATCGATCGCGGCGCGAACAGGCTCGGCGTGCCGCCGCCGATGAAGATGGTGTGCAGCCGCCGCCCCCACACGTTCGGCAGGCTCGCCTCGAGGTCCGCGATCAGCGCATCGACGTACTCCTCTTCGGGAATGTCGCCGCGCTTCTCGTGGGAATTGAAGTCGCAGTACGGGCATTTGCGAAGGCACCACGGAATGTGCACGTAGAGCGACAGCGGCGGCAGCTCCGCGAGCGCGATCGCGGTGGGGCGGGGATTCGCTTCCACGGGAGGATCAGGCGCGCGAGCGCCGCGCCTTCGTTCCCGCCGCGACCAGCCGCGCGAGCTCCCGCGTCGAGGGTACGCGGCGCGCGCCGTCGGCGCTACGCTCCTCGTCGCGCGCTAGGTTGTCGATGATCGCGAGGAGGACCTCGCGGGTTCTTGAGATGTCCTCGTCGGCGAGGCCCGCCACCGCGACGCGGTTCACGTCCTCGGCCAGCGGCACGAGCTTTTCCTTCAGCGCCCGGCCCTTCGCGGTGAGGAACACGTAGATGTTCTTGCGGTTCTCGGGGAGCCGGCGGCGCTTCACGTAGCCGATTCCCTCCATCGCCTTCAACGCGGAGAACGTGGTGGGCTCCATCACGCCCGCCCGCCCCGAGAGCTCGCGCTGCGTGAGGCCGTCGCGCTCCCAGAGGATGCGCAGGAACGCCCAGTGCCCGAACGGGACGCCGTGCGCGACCAGGCGCATCTGCAGCGCGCGCACCAGGGCTCGCGTCGCGTCCTTCACGAGATGGGCGAGGCGATCCCCGGGAACCGCTTCGCGCCAGTGTTGCAGGATCTCGCGGGTCGGAAGCTTCGCGCCGGCGGCGCTCTCGGATTTCACGCGCGAATTATCCCACGCAGCGCCACCTGCCGAACTAGGCGCACCTCGCGGGATTCACGCGCCGAGCGCAGCATCGCGATGCAGACTTCCAGCGTCGCGAGCCCCCATTCGCCATCGTGCAGCGGCGAACGGTTCGCGAGCACGGCTTCGCACAGCTCGTCGATCACCTCGGCGCGCGGCACCGCGGGCTTCGCGAGCGCCTCGGTCCTTTGCGAGTCGTCTCCCTGCACGATGACGCTCGACGGAGTCGGCCGCACGTCGCCGCGCTCGCACGACACGATCACGAGGCCGAAGTGCTCGTGCCAGGGAGGCTCCGCGCCCGGCTTCGCGTAGCTCGCGCCGCCGTAGTTGCGCGCGGCCTTGGCGGCGGCCTCGGCTGCGGGATCGGCGATTGAAGCGAGCGCGCGGCGCGCGGCGCCGTAGAGGGCGGGATCCTTGCGCGCCCCCGTCTCGCCGATCCAGCCGCAGAGCTCGTCGCTGTCGAAATGCCCGTAGCCGCTGTACGTGAGCGAGGCGAACGCGCCGCCCCGGAACGCGAGGAGCGCCGAGTACGCGCCTTCGGTGGCGCGGCGCGGATCCCACGCGCCCGTCATGGCGCGCACTCTTTCGGCGAGCCCGCCGCCGAGCAACCGCACGACGTCGACCTGGTGCGCGGCCTGGCTGAATATGACGCCGCCGCCCGCCGCGGTGTCGAGCTCCTCGGGGCGCCGGGGGCGATACAGGAAATCGGTGAAGTTGAGCGCGGTGATCATCCTCACGGCTCCGAGCTCGCCGCTCTCGACGATCGCGCGCGCGCGGAGGATCGGCGCATCGAAGCTGTGGCTGTGGCCCACCACGAGGCGCACGCCGCCCTCGCGCGCCGCCGCGACCATCGACTCGGCCTCCTCGATGGAAAGCGCCATGGGCTTCTCGACCAGCACGTGCCTTCCGCTTCGCGCGGCGAGGATGGCGTGGGGTGCGTGATGCCGGTGCGGAGTCGCGACATAGACCGCTTCCACCGCCTTGTCGGCGCAGAGCTCCTCGACGCTGCCGTAGGCCTTCGCGTTGAAGTCCGCGGCGAATCGATCGCGCGCCTCTCGCCGCGGATCGGCCGCGGCGACGAGCTCCACGCCCGGATGGGCTGAAAGCGTCGGCAGCATCAGCGTGAACGCGCGGCCGAGGCCCGCCACGCCGAGACGGACGCGGCGCGCCATCAGCGGTCGATCACGATCTCGGGCGACCTCGCCCGCGACACGCAGATCATGATCTGCGTCGCCTTCTCTTCATCCATGAGGACGAGGTCGCGATGGTCGGCCTCGCCGGAGATGAGGCGCGTGCGGCAGGTGCCGCAAGTGCCGCTTTCGCACGAGCTCGGCGCATCGTGGCCGCGGCTTCGCATGACTTCGAGAATGGACAGGCCGACGGGCACTTCGAGGCGATCGCCCGATTTCGCGAGCACCACGCCGAAGGGCTTGTCGCCGGGCTTCGCCGCGGCCCCCGCGTCGATGAAGCTTTCGAAGTGGATGGCGGCCGCGGGCCAGTGGCCCGTCATGTCGCGCACGCCATCGAGGAGCGGGCGCGGCCCGCAGCAATACACGTGGGCGGTGGATGGTCTCTCGAGGACGGGCCAGAGATCGAACGAGCGCGCGGGATTGCCGCCGTCGTGATGGATGACGACCTTCCCGGCGAAGTCGCCGCCTTGCAGCTCGTCGCGGAACGCGGCGTGTCCGGGCGAGCGCGCGAGGTAGTAGAGCGTGTAGCGCCGGCCTTCGGCGTTGAGGCTCCGCGCCATCGACAGGATCGGGGTGATGCCGATGCCGCCCGCGATGAGGATGAACGAAGGCGCCTTCGCCGCGAGCTCGAATGCGTTGTGCGGCGCGGAGACTTCGAGCCCGTCGCCGACGCGCGTGTGATCCACCAGATCCACGGAGCCGCCGCGGCCCGCGGGATCGCGCTTGACCGCGATCACGTAGCGATCGCGCTCCGCCGGATCGTTGCAGAGGGAGTATTTGCGAAGGCTCCCGTTGCGGGATTTCACCGTGACGTGCGCGCCGGCGGTGAAAGGCGGAAGCTCGCCCCCAGAAGGGCTGCGCAGCTCGAACGAGTGAATGTCCGCCGCGACCTTTTCGGCGCGTGCGACTCGCAGGGTGAGCGGCGCGGGGAGGGAGGTCATGGCTCGCGTGGACGCAGGTGCCGAAAGCCCGTAGGTTTGATAACCTTAGAGGTCTAACTTACACCGCGCGCGCGGCGCGGGCAAATATCGATCGGGGTGGTTCCATGCTGACGATCCAGGAAAACGACCTCTTGTGCCGCGTCGAAGGCGCGGCGCCCATGGGCCAGCTCATGCGCCGCCATTGGATTCCCGTGTGCCTCGCCGAGGAAGTCGCCGAGGCCGACGGCACACCGGTGCACGCGAGGATCCTGGGCGAGGATCTCGTGGTGTTCCGCGACAGCGACGGCAACGTCGGGGTGCTGGACGAGCATTGCCCGCACCGGCGCGCCTCCCTCGTGATGGGACGCAACGAGGAAGGCGGGCTGCGTTGCCTGTACCACGGCTGGAAAGTGGACGTGAAGGGCAATGTCCTCGAGATGGCGTCCGAGCCCGCCTCGAGCGGCCTGTGCGGCAAGGTGAAGCACACCGCCTATCCGGCGCAGGACTGGGGTGGATTCGTGTGGGCCTACATGGGCCCGGCGGAATCGATGCCCGCCTTCGAGCCGCCTGCCTTCGCGCCGACGCCGCAGACGCGCGTTTCCATCGTGAAGGTGCAGGTGGCGTGCAACTGGGCGCAGATCCTCGAAGGCGCGATCGACTCCGCGCACAGCTCGAGCCTGCATTCGACGGACATGCCTCCCGCGCGCGTCGACGGCGCGAAGGCGACTGAGACGGTGTGGCCGCGCCCCTCGACGGACAAGGCGCCGCGCCTGCAGGTGCAGCAGACACCCTTCGGTTTCCGCTACGCGGCGATTCGCCGGCCGATCGTGAACTCGGCCACCCACGACTACATCCGCATCACGCTCTTCCAGGCGCCGTTCTCGGTGCACATTCCGCCGAACAACCTGTACAACCTGTCGATCCTCCACGTCCCGCAGGATGACTGCAACACGTATTTCTACTTCGTCGCGTGGAGTGACGTTGGAGCGGGCATCGACCAGGAATCGTGGCGCAAGTTCTGCGGCGCGCAGGTCGGCGTCGACCTCGACTGGAAGTACCGGAAATATCGCAATCGCGACAACAACTACCTGCAGGATCGCAAGGCGATGAAGCTCGGCGACTTCACGGGCATCCGCGGCATTCCGATGCAGGACATGGCGATGTGGGAGACGATGGGCGGCATCGCCGACCGCAGCCGCGAGCGGCTCGGCGCGAGCGACCTCGCGATCGTCGAGTTCCGCCGCATCATGGTGGAGGCGGCGAGGCAGTTCGCGGCGGGCAAGCCCGCCATCGGCACCACCGAGCCGCGCGTCGCCGCGGCGAAGCTGCGCTCCTTCGAGGGCATCGTCGCGAAGTCCACCGATTGGCGCACGCTCGATGGCGCGCCCGCCCCCGCCCCGGCCCAGGCGTCTGCGGCGACGCAGGAGCATGCCGCCGATTGAATCCGCGGCCTTCCAAGGAGAAGTGGGCATGAAGCTCGTGCGCACCCTGGCGTTCTGGCTCGCGGCCGCGATCCCTGCGCTCGCCGCGGCGCAGGTCACCGACATCGCCGCCGTCGCGCACCTGCAGGGCGACGCGCGCGCGAAGGCGCTTGTCGAGGGCGCGCGCCGCGAGGGCGAGGTGATGGTGTATCACTCGAGCCAGACCGAGGACCTGAAGCCGGTCTTCGACGCCTTCACCGCGAGGTACGGCGTGAAGGTCCGCGATTGGCGCTCGAGCTCGGAGAACGTCGTCCAGCGCGTCATCGCCGAGACCCGCGCCGGCAAGCGCGACGTCGATTTCATCGAGAACAACGCGCCCGAGATGGAGGCGTTGCATCGCGAGAAGATGCTCCTGCGGATGGATTCTCCCTACTTCGCGGACCTGCGGCCCGGCACGTTGCCGCAGCACCGTGAGTGGGCGACATCCACCATGGACGTGTTCGTGGCGGCGTACAACACCGACAAGGTGAGGCGCGAGGAGCTGCCGCGGACTTACAAGGATCTCGCCGATCCGCGCTGGAAGGGCCGGCTCGGCATCGAGGCCGAGGACCAGGCGTGGTTCGGCACGCTGCTGCACGATCTGGGCGAGCGCGACGGCGCGAAGCTCTTCGCCGACATCGTCTCCGCCAACGGGATCTCGTTGCGCAAGGGACATACGCTCCTCGCCAACCTCGTCGCCACCGGGGAGATCCCGCTCGCGCTCACCGTCTACAACTACAAGCCGCCGCAGCTGAAGGCGAAGGGCGGGGCGATCGACTGGTTCGTGCTGCCGCCCGCGATCGCGCAGCTGCACGCCGTGGCCGTCACGGCGAAGGCGTCCCATCCCTTCGCGGCGTCCCTCCTCTTCGACTTCTTCATCAACGAGGGCCAGGCGCTGCTTGCCGCGCGCAGTTTCGTGCCGGCCAGCGGCAAGGTGCCCTCGCCCTTCGGCGACATGCCGATCAAGTTCATCGACCCGGCCGAGGCGATCGACAAGCAGGACCCATGGACCAGGCTCTACGAGGACACGTTCATCAAGCGCGCCGGCAAGTGACGCCGGCGACGCTCTTCCATGAGGGCGACGGCGAGCACGTCCACGAGATGTCCGTGGGCCGCCGCGGCGAGCTCGTCGAATACATCTGGAAGGTCGAGAACGTCGCGCTCACCACGGTGGGCATCGACATCGGCAGCTCGACCTCGCACCTGATGTTCGCGTCGGTGCGCCTGCAGCGCAAGACCCAGGCGCTTTCCAGCCAGTTCGTCGTGGTGGAGCGGCGCATCCTGTGGAAGTCGCCGATCCTCCTCACGCCCTTCCTTGCCGGCGGCACCATCGACGCGGCGCGCCTCGCGAGGTTCGTCGCGCGCTGCCACGAGGACGCCGGCCTCGCGCCGGGCGAGATCGACACGGGCGCCGTGATCCTCACGGGCGAAGCGATCAAGCGCAGCAACGCGCGCGCGATCGCGGAACTCTTCGCCGCGGACTCGGGCAGGTTCGTGTGCGCTTCCGCCGGGCATCACCTGGAGAGCGCCCTGGCCGCCCACGGCTCGGGCGCCGCCGCCCTCTCGCGCGATGAACGCAAGACAGTCCTCAACGTCGACATCGGCGGCGGCACGACCAAGCTTGCGCTGTGCGTCGCGGGCGAGGTCGTCTCGACGTGTGCGTTCGCGGTCGGCGGCCGCCTGGTCGCCTTCGACGGCGAGGGCGTCGTCACGCGGGTCGACGAGGCCGCCGCGCTCGCCGCGGCGGACGCCGGCGTGCAGCTGCGATTGGGATGCCGTCCCGCTCCCACCGACCTCGCGCGGGTCGTCGATGCTCTCGCCGAAGCGGCGATCGCCTTCATTCGCGGCGCAGCTCCGACCGCGCTCGGCGAAAAGCTCGCCCTCACCGAGACGCTCGCGCTTGCCGCGGCGCCGGACGCGATCACGTTCTCCGGCGGAGTCTCCGAGTACATCTATGGCCGCGAGACGCGGCAGTTCGGGGACATCGCCCGCCTCCTCGCAGAACGCATCGCGCAGGCGTGCGCCGACGGGCGCATCGAGCCGCCGCTCGCGGTGCCGCGCGAGGGTATCCGCGCCACGGTGATCGGCGCCTCGCAATTCACGGTCCAGGTGAGCGGCAAGACCATCCACGTGAGCGCGGGCGTGTCGCTTCCGCTGCGCAACGTCGCGGTGGCTGCGCCCGCGCTCACGCTCACCGAGGACATCGACGTCGCGCGCGAGGCCCATGCCATCGAGCTCGCCGTCGCGCGATCCTGCGCGGACGGCGCCCACGCGATCGCGCTGTCGATCCGCTGGCGTGGAGATCCGCACTATCGGCGGTTGCGCGCGCTGGGGGAGGCGATCGCGCTCGCGATGGCTTCGGCTTCCGACGCCCCTTCGCAACGCCTCGCGCCCCTGGTCCTGATGATCGACGGCGACGTGGGGCGCACGCTCGGCCACATCCTCGAGCACGACCTCGCGATCGGGCGCCCGCTGGTGTCGATCGACGGCATCGCCCTCAAGGAGTTCGACTTCGTCGACATCGGCGAGATGATCCGGCCTGCGGACGTGGTGCCCGTCGTCATCAAGTCGCTCCTCTTCTCCGGCGCGCCGGCCCGCGCATCCCACGGCGCCGCCGCCACATACAAACCCCTGACAGAGAGAAAAGTGCAATGAACGCGCCCGAATCCCCGAGAGTCGCAGTCGACGTGTACCTCGAGTGGCTGAAGAAGGAAGGCATCCCGGTCAGCGAAGACTTCGGCGTGGATCTCCTGAAGGTGCCGACGGGGCGATGGGGCCGTTACGGGGTGGACGCCGCGGCGGTCCACCTGAAGGGCCGCGGCGACTTCCTCTGCATGTTCGTCTTCGACATTCCGGCCTCGGGCGCGACGGCGCCGCAGCGCCACCTCTACGAGGAGGTGTTCTACGTCCTCGAGGGCCGCGGCAGCACCACCATCGAGGCGCCCGACGGGCGCAAGCACTCCTTCGAGTGGGGGCCGCGAAGCCTCTTCGCGATTCCGCTCAACACGCGCTATCGCCTCTTCAACGGCAGCGGCTCGGAGCGCGCGCGGCTCGTCGCGACGACCAACCTCCCCGCGGTGATGAACATGTTCCACGACGAGGACTTCGTCTTCGGCAACGACTGGGACTTCGAGGCGCGCATGGGCAGCGCCAAGTACTTCAGCGGCGAGGGCGATTTCATACCGATCCGTCCCGGCAACCACCTGTGGGAGACGAATTTCGTCCCGGACCTCGCGGCGATCGAGCTGCAGCCCTGGGGCGACCGCGGCGCGGGAGGCTCCAACATCATGTTCATGCTCGCCGACGGCACCATGCACGCGCACATCTCCGAGATGCCCGTGGGCACCTACAAGAAGGCGCACCGCCACGCCGCCGATTTCCACGTGATGTGCGTGACCGGCACGGGCTATTCGCTCCTCTGGTACGCGGGGCAGGAAGACTGGGTCAAGGTCGACTGGAAGCACGGCACCGTGTTCGCGCCGCCCGACCAGATGTTCCACCAGCACTTCAACACGAGCGCGGTGCCCGCACGCTATCTCGCGACGGCTTACGGCAGCCTTCGCTACCCGTTCACCGAGAGCAAGAGGAAGTCGCTCTTCGGGGGGGTGTCGACGAGCGTGAAGGACGGAGGCGACCAGATCGAGTACGCGGACCAGTCGCCGCGCGTGCACGAGCTCTTCAAGCGTGAGACGGCGAAGAACGGCGTGACGGTGAAGATGCAGGGAATGGCCTGACCCCCGCCGCCGGGCGCGGCGCGCGGCCTACGCGTCGTCGCGAAGCCTCGCGGCGAGCACGGCGAGCGCCTTGCCGCGATGGCTCACTCGGTTCTTCACCTCAGCGGAGAGCTCCGCGGCGGTGAGACCGCGTTCCCGTGTGCGAAAGTGCGGGTCGTAGCCGAAACCGTTCCCGCCCCGGGGCTCGAGCACGATCTCGCCGTGCCATGTGCCGTCGGCGACGATCGGCGTGGGGTCGTCGGCATGGCGCAGCAGCACCAGCACGCAGTAGTAGAACGCGGAAGTGTCCCCCGCCGCGCGCATCTGCTCCACGAGCTTTGCGTTGTTGCGCGCGTCTCGCTCCTCGCGGCCGCCGTCCCTTCCCGCGTAATGCGCCGAATGCACCCCCGGCTCGCCGAAGAGCGCCGCGACGCACAGGCCCGAGTCGTCGGCGAGCGCCGGCAGCCCGGTCATGTTGCTCGCGTGCCGCGCCTTCGCGAGGGCGTTCTCGAGGAACGTGAAGTGCGGCTCTTCGGCTTCCGTCACCGCGAACTCCGCTTGCGGGACGGCCTCGATGCCCAGGGGCTGCAGCAATGCGCGCAATTCGCGCAGCTTGCCGGGGTTATCGGACGCGATGACGATTCTGTTCACAAGAGGCTTTGAATCCGCCGATAAACGCCGATGAACGCCGATGAACGCCGTAGACCCGAAAAGCAATTCAGGGATTCGCGCAGTCCCGTGCCGGATATGAAGTCTTCATCGAGGGATTTTGCGGCGTTCATCGGCGTTTATCGGCGGATCAAGGGGTAGCAGCGAGCGCTTTGCGCTGAAGCGAAATCAGCTCGGAGATTCCCTTCGAGGAGAGGTCGAGGAGCCGCGACATCTGCTCGCGCGTGAACGCGACCTTCTCCGCGGTGCCCTGGATCTCGACGAAGTGCCCCGCGCCGGTCATCACCACGTTCATGTCGGTGTCGCATCCGGAGTCCTCGGAGTAGTCGAGATCGAGCACCGGCTCGCCCGCGACGATGCCCACCGACACCGCGGCGACGAAATCGCGCAATGGATCCTGCGCGAGCGATTGCCTCTCGCGCAGCCAGGCGATCGCGTCCGCGAGCGCCACCATCGCGCCGGTGATCGAGGCGCAGCGCGTGCCGCCGTCGGCCTGGAGCACGTCGCAGTCGATCGTGACCTGGCGCTCGCCCAGGGCCGCGAGATCCGTCACCGCGCGAAGGCTCCTGCCGATGAGGCGCTGGATCTCCTGGGTGCGTCCCGATTGCTTTCCGACCGCGGCCTCGCGCGAGCTGCGCGTGTTCGTGGCGCGGGGCAGCATCCCGTATTCGGCGGTGACCCAGCCCTGGCCCTTGCCCTTGAGGAACGGCGGCACCTTCTCCTCGACGCTCGCCGTGCAGAGCACCTGGGTGTAGCCCATCTCGACGAGGACCGAGCCTTCGGCGTGGCGGGTGTAGCGGCGGTGGAAGCGCGCGGGGCGAAGCTCGTCGGCGCCGCGATCGAATGAGCGTTGCATGAAGTCCTAGCGGGGAACCCTGCGGATGGCGTTCTGGATCTCGTTGATGGCGCGCTCGATGTCCTCGTCGGTGACGTCCTCGACGGGGGCCTTCGATTCGAGCTGCTCCGTGGTGTTGGAGGAGCTGGTGAACTCGGTGTCCATGCTCTGCGTGTCGGCGACGCCCGCGTCTTCCTGGTTCTCCCACGTCATCGCGACCACCGAGAGGTTGTCGCTTTCGCCTTTGGCGCGGCGCTGGGCCTCGACGAGAAGCCCCGGCATCACGTCCACCAGCGTCTGCTTGCGCAGCATGCCGCCGAGGATACTGCCGGGGATCTGCGCCCAGAAGCCGTCGGTCGAGAGCATCACGGTGTCGCCGGGCTCGAGCGCGAACTCGCGGCCCGTCGCGATCTGCGGCGGGACCACTCCGCCGAGGCAGCTGAAGATCTTGTTGCGCTCGGGGTGGCGCGCGGCCATCTCGGGCGTGATCTCGCCCGCGTCGATCATCATCTGCACGCGCGAGTGGTCCTGGGTCTGGGCGACCAACTCTCCGCGCCGGAGGACATAGAGCCGCGAATCCCCCGCGTGCGCCCAGAACGCCGACCCGTTCTGAACGATGCACGCGACGACGGTGGTGCGCGGGCACTCGAGCAGGTTGTGCTCGACCGCGTGGGAGACGATCGCGCGGTGCGCCGACTGGATCGAGGAGACGAGGAAGTCGAAGGGTTTCTTCAGCTTGTTGCGCGCTTCCTGCTGGAAGCGGCGGGTGATCTCGCTCACCGCGATCTCGGCGGCGACCTCGCCGTCGATGTGGCCGCCCATGCCGTCGGCGATCGTCATCAGCAGGACGTCGCGGCTGTACGAGTAGCCGACCCGGTCCTCGTTGCCCTTGCGGTCGCCAGTGCGGCTGTCCTGGAAGATGGTGAAGCGCATCGGGTCGGGAGGGCCTAGCGCGAGAAGAGCTTCGACAGCGGCGTGTTGATGGTGTCGAGGAAGCCGCGCTTCTCCTCGGGCGGCTCGTCCATGAGCCGCTTCTGCAGGTCGAACGCGGTCTGCGGCCGCTTCATGCGGTCCACCGCGAGGCACGACTCGACGATGTCGTAGAGATCCGCCGAGTAGTGCAGGCGCGCGAGGGTGCGCAGCGGGATCATGCGGTCCTTCTCCTCGCGCGAGTCGCCGGCCTGGGGAGGCGTGCCGCCGATGCACGTGTACATCGTCGCACCCACCGAGTAGATGTCGCTCCACGGACCGAGCTCGTCGGGATGGAAGCGGTAGTGCTCGGGCGCCGCGAAGCCGGCCGTGTACATGGGCTTCAACTTCATCGCTTCCTCGGAGAGCGTGATGCGCGCCGCGCCGAAATCGAGGAGCACCGGGCGGCCCTCCATCGCGATGAAGATGTTCGCGGGCTTGATGTCGAGGTGCAGGAGCTTCCTCGCGTGCACCTCGCGAAGCCCGTTCATGAGATGGATGAAGATGCGGCGGATGAACGCCTCGGTGAACTCGTGGCGGTTGCGCTGTATGTGGAACTGGAGGGTGCGCCCGCGGACGTACTGCATCACCATGTAGCAGGTCTCGTTGGCGCGGAAGAAATTCTCGACGCGCACCACGTTCGGGTGCGAGATCATCGCGAGCGCCCGGCCCTCCTCGAAGAAGCACTTGAGGCCGTGGCGGAAGACGGCGAGGTTGGCGTCGTCGGCGATGTGCACCTCGACGCCCTCGGTGCGCAGCGGCAGCGACGAGGGCAGGTATTCCTTGATCGCGTAAGGGGTGTCCTTGTCGTCGCGCGCCAGATAGACGATGCTGAACCCGCCCGACGAAAGCGGCTTCTCGATGCGATAGCCATTCAGCACATAGCCGGCCGGTAACGGCTGATTCGCCTGCTGGGGCATTGGGAGCGGAGGTGTTCCGATATAATTCTCGGCAATTGTCGGCACTCCCCCGCCCCTTGTAAAGGCGAATAATCCTCACCGCGGCTCCGGACGCGACTGGCCCTTACCCAGATGATCTCGAGCATGACCGGCTTCGCGGCCGCGGCACAGGATGGCGACGAGGGAAGCCTCGCGGTCGAATTGAAGACCGTGAACCATCGCTACCTGGAGTTCCAGACGCGGATCCCCGAGGAGCTGCGCCCCCTCGAGCCGGCGATGCGCGAGGCGGTCGCGGCGCGGCTCACCCGCGGCAAGGTCGATTGCCGCATCACCTTCACGCCCGTGGCGAGCGCCAAGCGCTCGCTCGTGCCGGATTCCGAAGCGCTCGGCGCGCTGCAGGCCGCCTCGCGCCAGGTGCTCGCGCAGTTTCCCGAGGCGCGGCCGATGTCGGTCTCCGAAGTTCTCCATTGGCCCGGGGTGCTCGCCGACGAGTCGCTCAGCGCCGACAAGGTGAAGGAGCGCGTGATGGCGCTCATCGCGAGGGCCATCAAGGATCTCGACCAGACGCGCGCGCGCGAAGGCGCCAAGCTCGAGGCGATCCTGCGCGAGCGCCTCGATCGCATGAGCGCGCTCGTGAAGGAGGCCGAGCCCCTCATGCCGGGCGCGGTGAAGGCGTTCGCCGACAAGCTCGCGGCCAAGGTCGCCGAGGCCGGAGCCTCGCCCACCGACGAGCGCATCCACCAGGAGATCGTGCTCTACGCCGCGCGCATCGACGTCGACGAGGAGCTGTCGCGGCTCGTCGCTCACGTCTCGGAAGTCCGCCGCGTCCTCGAGAAGGGTGGCGCGTGCGGCAAGCGCCTGGACTTCCTCTGCCAGGAGCTCAATCGCGAGGCGAACACCCTCGGCTCGAAGTCGGTCGCGAACGACATGACGCGCATCTCGGTGGAGCTGAAGGTGCTCATCGAGCAGATGCGCGAGCAGGTCCAGAACATCGAATAGATGAGCGCGCTCCAGCAAAATGGCAGCGGGAACGCCGTTGGACCGGACGATGGAATCGCCGGTCAACGTCCAGATGCGCGGTAACCTTTTTGTCGTCGTCGCGCCGTCGGGCGCGGGGAAGACGAGCCTCGTCAGCGCGCTCCTCGAGCAGGAGCCCAACATCAAGCTGTCGATCTCGTACACCACGCGCGCGCCGCGCTCCGGCGAGGAGCACGCGCGCTACTACCACTTCGTGCCGCGCGAGGATTTCGAGAAGATGATCGCGGCGGGCGATTTTCTCGAGCACGCCAGCGTCTACGGCAACTACTACGGCACCAGCCGGCGCTGGATCGACAACGAGCTGAACGGGGACCACGACGTCCTCCTCGAGATCGATTGGCAGGGCGCGGCGCAGGTGCGCAAGCTCTTTCCGCACATGGTCGGAATCTTCATCCTTCCCCCTTCCCTCGCCGAGCTGCGCAAGCGCTTGGAATCACGGGGAAAAGACTCTCCCGAGACGATCGCCAGGCGCACCGCGAGCACGCGCGAAGATATCTCGCATGTTCTTGAATTTGAATATATAATTGTCAATGACCGCTTCGAGGCGGCGTTGACGGACCTGAGATCGATCGTGCGGGCGGCCCGAGTGTCGCGCGCGCAACAGGCCGTTCGTCTCGCTTCGCTGCTCGACGAATTCAAGTAACTGGAGACCGCGCCATGGCCCGCATCACCGTTGACGACTGCATGAAGCAATTTTCCAACCGCTTCGAGCTCACGCTCGCCGCGACCAATCGCGCGCGCCAGATCGCCCTCGGCGCGACGCCGCTGGTCGAGCCCAACAAGGACAAGCCCACCGTGATCGCGCTACGCGAGATCGCGAGCGGCAAGCTCGGCCGCGAGCTGCTCAACCCCCCGGCGCCCACGCCGCCGGTGCTCTGACGATCCGGTAGCACGACGGGTTGTCCGAGCCGAACGCGATCATGCCTGCGCTCGGTGTCCAATCCGTCGCAAGCGGTGCCAAGGTCACGGGGACTTCGCTCCCCGGCCCGGGCCCCGACGAGCTGACGGCGGTCCTCGGTTACCTCAAGCCGAAGGACGTCCAGCACATCGAGGAAGCGTACGAGGTCGCGCGCGCGGCCCACGCGGGGCAGTATCGCCAGAGCGGCGAGCCGTACATCACGCACCCGCTCGCGGTGGCGAAGATCCTCGCGGAATGGCACCTCGACCCGCAGGCGCTGATGGCGGCGCT
>JADGRS010000505.1 GCA_017880705.1 Burkholderiales bacterium | reverse complement strand
GGTGACCGGGCTTTCTTGCCACCCTCGCCCGCGAAAATTGCTTCCCGCGAACTTGATGCCAGCGTCGGGGCATCAGGACCACACGACTTCGCCGTCCGCCTCAGTGCCGTTCGTCATCGGCGCATCCGCGTCCACCGCATCCCGCCCCGCGGCCGTGACGATCGCGTGTCGCCCCTCTGTGGGACGGGACCAAATCGCTCTATTCCTGTTTCTACCCGGACGTCAAGAAGAAATTCGGAAAATCAGAAATCAATCCCGCCACGTCCGGGCCGCGATAACGCCTCCATTCGGCCACCAGCGACCGGCGGCGAATCACCTATGCTCGCGTTCGGCTCCAAGAGCCTTACATGGCGGGATTCACATGGCGGCAGACAGTAACAGTCAAATCGCGTGGCATCGGGCTCAGATCAGAAAACACCGTGACGCCCTGAAGCAATTCGAAACCTCCCGCTTCACCTTTGGCGCGATCGCGACGCCGAAGGTGACCGACCAGAGCCAGGAGATCGTGGCCGAGCTCAAGCGGAAGATCAGGGAGTCCGAACAGATCGTGGCGGCCTATGAGCGGCAAAGCCGCCGTCCTCTCTCTACCGATTTTCAAACGCTGGCCAGCGCGCCCTGGAGCAAATGGATCGATCGCGGCCCTTCAAGCGCGCGATCGTAAAATGCCCCGCCCCTACTCCTCCACGCCCGCCTCGTGCGGCGTGAACTGATAGACCGACGAGCAGAACTCGCAGGTCACGACCACCTTGCCGTCCTGCACCATCGCGGCGCGGTCATCGGGCGCGAAGCTTTTCAGCATCGAGGATACCGCCTCGCGCGAGCAGGAGCATTGCGCGCGCAAGGGCAGCGGCGCGAACACGCGGACGCCGCGCTCATGAAACAGGCGATACAATAACCGCTCGCCCGACAGATCGGGATCGATCAGCTCGATATCCTCAACGGTTGCGATCAGCGACTGGCCTTCGACCCAGGCGTCGTCCTCCGCCACAATGGGGGTGACGACACCTTCCGGTGCGTCGCCGGGATGCAGGTCGGCCGGCCGCGCCCGCTCCGGCGCCTTGGGCAGGAATTGCAGCAGCATGCCGCCGGCGCGCCAGCGATGTTTTGGACGCTCGCCTGCGCCGCCGCGCCACTCCTCGCCGACCGCGAGCCGCACCCGCGTCGGGATCTGTTCCGAGCGCAGGAAATATTCATGCGCGGCGTCCTCGAGCGTGCCGCCGTCGAGCGCCACCAGGCCCTGATAGCGGCTCATGTCGGGCCCCTGATCGACGGTCATGGCAAGATGCCCCTTGCCGAGCAGCGTGCCGGAATCCTGGCCCTCTTTCAGCCGCGCGGCGTCGAAGCGCGCATAGGCGCGCAGCCGGTCCGGCGCCTGGAAATCCACGATCAGGAACGACACCGGGCCGTCGGTCTGGGTCTGCAGGATGAACCGGCCGTCGAATTTCAGGGACGAGCCGAGCAGGGTCGCAAGCACGATCGCTTCCCCGAGCAGCTTGCCCACGGGAGCGGGATAATCGTGCTTGGCCAGGACATCGTCGAGCGCGGGACCGAGCCGGGTCAGCCGTCCGCGCAGGTCGAGCGTATCGACCTCGAACGGCAGCACCGCGTCGTCGACCGGAACCGCCGACGGTGCCCGGATCGGGGTTTTGTCAGTCTTGATGTCAGGGGATTGTGAAGTCATGGCGCTTTATCTGGGGTCGGAACGCAGGAAACGAAAGGGTTTGAGAGGCGCGAAAGATCGGCGTGAAACGGCACTTCTTATCCCTCCCCTTGTGGGGAGGGTGGCGCGTTGTGAGCGAAGCGAGCAACGTGACGGGTGGGGACTGCTTCAGCACACGAGATTTTCGCGCACTGCCGTGCGCTGCCCCCACCCGGCGCTTCGCGCCACCCTCCCAACAAGGGGAAGGGATTAGGCCACCGTCTCAAAACACCAGGCCAGAATGCCCTTCTGCACGTGCAGGCGGTTTTCGGCCTCGTCGAACACCACCGACTGCGGCCCGTCGATCACCTCGTCAGTGACTTCGTCGCCGCGATGGGCGGGCAGGCAATGCATGAACAGCGCGTCGGGTCTTGCGAGCGACATCAACCGGGCATTGACCTGATAGGGTTTCAGGAGATTGTGGCGGTGCTCGCCGTCCTTGTCGCCCATCGAGAACCAGGTGTCGGTGACCACGCAGTCGGCGCCGCGCACCGCGTCTTCCGGATCGTTGCCGAGCACGATCGAGGCCCCTGTCGCCTTGATCCAGTCCCGCATCGGCTTTTTCGGCGCGAGCTCCGGCGGCGTTGCGACGTTCAAGGTGAACTTGAACCGCTCCGCCGCATGCGCCCATGACGCCAGCACGTTGTTGTCGTCGCCGCTCCAGGCCACGGTGCGGCCCTCGATCGAACCGCGATGTTCCTCGAACGTCATCAGATCGGCCATCACCTGGCAGGGATGCGAGCGCCGCGTCAGCCCGTTGATGACGGGTACGGTGGCATGCGCGGCGAGCTCCAAAAGCGCGTCGTGGTTGAGGATGCGGATCA
>JADGRS010000504.1 GCA_017880705.1 Burkholderiales bacterium | reverse complement strand
CGACTCACCCCCGGCCCCGGCGGGCGAGGACCTCCGGCTTCCCCCGCCCGAAACGCCATTTCCCGCGGAAGGCCTGATCGTCTTCCTCGGGCCGGTGATCATCGCCGCTGCGTTCACGGCCCTCGTCGCGGCCGGCGCCGCCATCGCCGGATTCCATCGCGAGGAAATGCTGATCGTCGCCGCGGGAATCGGGTGCGCCGCGGTCCTGCCGGCGATCTTCCTTCTCTACCGGCAGGTCGCCGACCGGCGCGCGTTGCACCGGGAGCTGCGCGACGTCCAGGCCCGCGTGGGCGGCATCGTCGAATCGGCGATGGACGCGATCATCACGGTGAACGAGGAGCAGCGCATCATCCAGTTCAACGCGTCGGCCGAGCGCGTCTTCCGCTGGCCGCGCGCGGCCGTGATCGGACAGCGCCTCGACACCCTGATTCCCGAGCGCTTCCGCGCGGCGCACGGCGGCCACATCGAGCGATTCGGCCACACGAGGACCACCTCGCGTGGCATGGGCGCCCAGATGGTCTTGTACGGCTTGCGCTCCGACGGCACCGAGTTCCCCATCGAGGCCTCGATCTCGCAGCACAGCGAAAGCGGCACCCGGCTCTTCACGGTCATCCTGCGGGACGTGACGGAGCGCCTGCGCGGAGCCGATCTCCTCGCCAGCAGCGAAGCACGGCTGCGCGGCATCCTCAATTCCGCCATGGACGCGATCATCACGGTGGACGAGAACCAGCACATCGTTCTCTTCAACAAGGCGGCCGAGGAGGTGTTCGGCTGCGCGCGCGAAGAGGCGATCGGCGCGCCGCTGGGCTGGTTCATCCCCGAGCGCTTCCGCCACGATCATGGCGAGCACTTGCGGCGCTTCGGCGAAGCGGGGACGTCGTCGCGGCGCATGGGCATGCTGCGCATCGTGATGGGCCTCAGGCGCAACGGCGAGGAGTTTCCCATCGACGCCTCGATATCCCAGGTCGTGGAAGGCGGCCAGCGCCTCTTCACCGTCATCCTGAGGGACGTCACCGAGCGCGCCCGCAACGAGGCGGCCCTCAGGCAATCGCGCGACGAGGTCCGCGCCATCGGCCTGGCCGCCCAGAACCTGCGCGAGCAGGAAAAGAGCCGCGTCGCGCGCGAGCTCCACGACGAGCTCGGGCAAGCGCTCACCGCGCTCAAGATCGACGTGGGCTGGCTGAAGGAGCAGCCGGGAGCGAGCGATCCCCTCATCCGCGAAAAGCTCTCGGGAATGCAGTTCCTGGTCGACGGCACGGTCGCGGCCACGCGCCGCATCTCCGCGGACTTGCGGCCCCTCGTGCTCGACGATCTCGGCCTCGCCGCGGCGGCCGATTGGCTCGTGCAGAGCTTCACGGCGCGCACCGGCACGTCCTGCGAGCTCACGGTCGGGCGCGGCTTCGACGACGTCCCCGATCCCCACGCGACCACCCTCTTCCGCGCCCTGCAGGAATCGCTCACCAATATCGCGAAGCACGCGCAGGCGAGCCATGTCGAGGTGACCCTCGCGAGGGACGACAAGGGGATCACGCTGTTGGTGCGGGACGATGGCACGGGGTTCGTGCCTTCGGACCCGCGCAAGCCCAACTCGTTCGGGTTGCTCGGCCTGCATGAGCGCGCCTACCTGCTGGGCGGCGAGGTCTCGATCGACAGCGCCCCGGGCCGGGGTACCATCGTCGACATGCGTCTTCCAGAACCCGGAGCGGGCCCGTGATCCGAATCGTGCTCGCGGACGACCACACCATCGTGCGCGAGGGCCTGAAGCAGCTGCTGCAGGCCGCGGACGGGCTCGAGATCGTGGGCGAGGCGCGCGACGGGCACGAGGCGATGAAGGCCGTGCGCGAGCTCGACTTCGACCTGCTGCTGCTCGACATGTCGATGCCCGGCAAGAGCGGCATCGAGCTCATCAAGCAGGTGCGCGCCGAGAAGCCGAAGCTGCGCATCCTCATCCTCAGCATGCACGAGGAGCGGCAATACGCGATCCGCGCGATACGGGCGGGCGCCTCGGGCTACCTCACCAAGGAAAGCGCGTCGCGCCAGCTCGTGGAGGCCATCCGCAAGGTCGCGAGCGGCGGTGCCTTCATCAGCGCGGAGGTCGCCGAGCAGCTCGCGCTGGGCGCGATGCCGGACGCGAAGGGCGCGCTGCACGAGTCTCTCTCCGACCGGGAGTTCCAGGTCTTCCGCATGCTTGCCGAGGGGAAGTCCGTCTCCGACATCGCCGAGCGCCTGCACCTCTCGGTGAAGACGGTGAGCACGCACAAGGCGAACATCCTGCAGAAGATGCGGATGGAGACCGTGGGCGACCTCATCCGCTACGCGCTCGCCCACCGGCTGGTGGAGGAATCCGCCGGCTGAGGCCCTAGGGAGCCTCTGATCTATTCACGGGGTCTGCGACGGGTCGATTTCGGGCCGCTTCGTCGTTGCTCGGTTTGCGAAGGGATTGGCCATTCGCTGCACCTCGACGCCTTGCATCCATCCGCACCTGCCGCAACGCAGATCCCCGCGAATAGATCAGAGGCTCCCTAGC
>JADGRS010000139.1 GCA_017880705.1 Burkholderiales bacterium | reverse complement strand
CTGGCGAGTCGCAACGGTGGTGGCTGAGGCGGATCGGCGATATGGGGCGAGCGAAGGAGCAACGGGCGCGGTGGCGGACGAGTTCTACCGGCTGATGACGGAGCGCAGGTTCGAGCCGAACTCGCCCACACTCATGAACGCCGGCCGCCCCCTTGGGCAGCTCTCGGCGTGCTTCGTTCTTCCGGTCGACGACTCGCTCTCGAACGGACAGACGGGCATTTACGACACGCTGCGATCGATGGCGCTCATTCACCAGTCGGGCGGCGGCACGGGCTTCTCCTTTTCGCGTCTGCGCCCGCAGGGCTCCATGGTGCGCTCGACCACCGGCGTCGCGTCGGGGCCGATCTCCTTCATGAAGCTCTACGATGCGTCCACGGATGCGGTCAAGCAGGGCGGCACGCGTCGCGGCGCGAACATGGGCATTCTGCGCATCGATCATCCGGACATCCTGCAGTTCATTGCGTGCAAGGAAGACCTCACGCAGATCGTGAACTTCAACATCTCCGTGGCCGTCACCGCGCAGTTCATCGAGAAGCTGCGCGCCGGTGAGTCGTACGACCTCGTGGATCCTGTCTCCAAGGAAGTCACCGGCCAGCTCGACGCGAAGATGGTGTGGGATCGCATGATCGAGGGCGCGTGGCGCACGGGCGAGCCTGGGTGCTTCTACATCGATGAGGCGAATCGCTACAACCCGGTGCCGCACCTCGGGCTGTACGAGGCGACCAACCCCTGCGGCGAGCAGCCGCTCCTCCCCTACGACGTCTGCAACCTCGGCAGCATCAACGTCGGGTACTACGTGGTCGACGGCCGCATGGACTGGGATGCGTTCAAGCGCGACATCCACCTCTCCACGCACTTCCTCGACAACATCATCGACGTCAACAAGTACCCGCTTCCTGAAATCGACTCCCTCTCCAAGCGCATCCGCCGCATCGGCCTTGGGCTCATGGGCTTCGCCGACATGCTCGTGCGCCTGGCGATCCCGTACGACTCGCCGGAAGGCGTCGAGATGGGCCGCAAGGTGATGGAGTTCCTCGATGTCGAGTCGAAGCGCGAGAGCGAGCGGCTCGCCAACGACCGCGGCCCGTTCCCCGAGTGGGCGCGCTCGATCTGGGGTCCCGACGAAACGTGCGCGCGTGACGCTGAGGGCAAGCGCATTCGAGCGATGCAGATGCTCCGCAACTGCAACGTCACCACCGTCGCGCCCACGGGCACGATCTCGATCATTGCGGGGTGCTCCTCCGGCCTCGAGCCGCTCTTTGCCGTTGCCTTCATGCGCAATCAGGCCGGCGTCATGATGCCGGATGTGAACGAGGACTTCGTCGAGATCGCGAAACGCGAAGGCTGGTACAGCGATGCGCTCGTCGAGAAGATCGCGCGCACGGGCTCCGTCGAGCACAACGAGATCCCCGCGCGCTGGCAGCGCGTGTTCGTCACCGCCAATCAGATCGCGCCCGAGTGGCACATCAAGATGCAGGCGGCCTTCCAGAAGCACTGCGACTCCGCCATCTCGAAGACCACGAACTTCGCGTACACCGCCACGAAGGAAGACGTCCGCACCATCTACGAGCTCGCGTACGAGCTCGGATGCAAGGGCGTCACCGTGTACCGCGATGGCTCGCGCGATAATCAAGTACTCTCGACAGGCGCCACGGAGCACGCGGCCTCGGTGCGCGATGGCGCGGCCACGGACTCGAAGCGTGAGCTCGGCGAGTTGCATGGCACGCTCGCGGAGTCGAACGCGGAGATCGAACGCTTGAAGCGCGCGCTGTACGAGAGCGAGGCGGAAAATCTGCAGCGTCGCGCGAAGCGCTCGCGCCCGGACAAGCTCCGCTCGACGTCCATCCGCAAGGAGACGCCGCTCGGCGTGATGTTCGTCCACATCACCGAGGATGATCGCGGGCAGCCGTTCGAAGTGTTCGTCACGCTCGGCAAGGCCGGCGGCGCGGCGATGGCGGATGCGGAAGCGGTCGGGCGCCTGATCTCACTCGCGCTGCGCTCGGGCATTCCGCTCATGCAGATCCACCGCCAGCTCCGCGGCATCAGCTCGGATCGCGCGGTGGGGCTCGGCCCGAACAAGGTGCTCTCGATGCCGGACGCGATCGGCCTCGCGCTCGAGGAGTGGTTCCGCGACAAGCAGGGCGTGCAGCAGGAGCTCCTCGCGGATCACACGTCGGGGATTGGACCGATGAGCGGGATTCCGTCGCTCGAGCACATCACCGTGAGCGGCCCGCCGGCGAATCAGATCCAGATGACCTTCGAGTCAGCGAACGGCGGCGGCAGCGAGTCGTTCATCGGCACGTGCCCCGACTGCGGCTCGCAGCTCGAGTTCGCGGAGGGATGCGTGAAGTGCCACGTGTGCGGGTTCAGCGAGTGCGGGTGATGTAGCTCGCGGGGCGCAGCGCGGAAAAGGGAGCGACAGCGATGTCGCTCCCTTTTTCATCAATATCGTTCCAATTCAGCTCACGGCTTCTTGTGCGCCGCGATGCTCCCTCCCGAGCCATCATTCTTGGCGGCATCGGCGGCCGCCTGCGCCGCGTCGGCTTTTGCCCTCGCGGCATCCAATGCCGCACGGGCGTCATGGTATGCCTTCGCGTCGTTCCCGAAAAACGCTTTGTTCTCGCTTGCTTGCGCGGCGGCGAGTGCCTTGGCCGCATCGTCCGCTGCTGCTTGAGCGGGGTTCGCGGCGCGCGCGGCGTCGCTGGCCGCTTTGGCTGCCGCCGCATCCGCATTGGCCTGAGAAGTCGCAACATTCTGGTTCGCCGCGGCTGCCTTCGCGTTCGCCGCGTCTAGCGCACTCTGGGCCTGGTCTGCGGCGGCCTTGGCGCTCGCGACATCCGCAGCCTGGCGATCAGCAAGGGCACTCTGTGCGTCGGCTTCGGCCTGCTGCGCATCCTTGACGCCACGCCCAAACGCGTCCGCAGCCGACTTATTGGGGGCATTCGGATCCCAGGGGTCATCACCGTCGACCGCCGCCGCGTCGGCCTTCACGGATGCAGCTCGCGCTTCATTGAGACGCTCCCGCGCGGCCGCGACATCGGGGTCATATCCGGGGTCGTCAGTCCTCTGTTTGATCTCGGCGTGGTCCAGTGCGTCGCGCGCGTCGTTTCGAGCTTTCTGCGCAGCGACCGCATCGTCGTCAGCCTGTTCGGAGCGTGCTACCGCGTCATCCGCTTGATCCTGTGGCGTGGGTTGTGGCGGTGCCGGCGCGGGCTGCGGCTTCGCCGACGCCGCATCGTCGGCAGCCGCTTGTGCGGCATCGTCCGCGGCAGCCGCGGCTCTATTTGCCTCGTACTCGCCGGCCGCCGCGCCCTCGGTAGCCGGCGCAGACGCGTCGGATGCGGCATCAACAGCAGTGTGGGGCAACTCCAGCGACGGCGGCGGCGGGTCAAACGCTCCGCCGGTGCTCGCCTCCCCGGCGGCTTCCTCGCGAGCAGCGGACTCCGCCGCCGCCGCCGCTGCCTGAGCCGCCGCCGCTTCGCTGGCCGCCGTCCCCGCGTTGGCGGCCGCTGCCTCGTTGGCCGCCTTCTCCGCCGCTGCCTCGCTGGAGGAAACATCGTTCCCCGCAGGACCATCCGCTGAATCGCCGGGCGTCCCGTCGTCGGCCGCACCATCGCCGGCTGCCCCATCGTTGGCAGCCGCCGCGCCGGCAGCGGCTGCGGCGGCTGCGGCGTCGGCTGGGCCTTCCGGGAGATCGGGGGAAGCGGGTGGCGGATCGAACGCGCCTGCGCTCCCCGCGACAGCCGACCCGCTCCCAGGCGTCACACGGTCCGCCGCATCTGCCGCGTGCGCGTGCGACAGCAACGTCTGTCCCGCCGAGACACCGCTGAGGACGCGCAGCAACGTGAATCCTCCGAGACTGATCGCGCCCACACCGCATGCGAGCTGGAGGCCGAGCATGGCGGCATCGTCTCCGACCGGAAGCCGCGCGGTTGCCGGCAGGCCGCGTACGCCGACGATCACACGCCAGGCGAGACGAGACTGGTTGGCCACCGTGATGAGCAGAACCAACGGCCACACGAATGGCCCGGTCAGCACCTTCTGGAGCCCGGCGGTCTGCGGCCAGCCGCCAACGATGAGGAAGAGTACGGAGGGTGCGATCAACACCAGCCAGATAATGACCGGCGGCCGCCGCAACGCGCTTCGAATCTCGTTGCGCAAATTGCCCGACGTCAGCCAGGAAGGGAGAAGCGCCGGTGCCAAGGGCTGTTTCAACTTCAGGTCGACGGCATCCCGGTGCGCGACGACGGCTTCGCGCAGATCATCGTGGCCATCGGGGGAAGCGGCGTGCGCCGCCTGGTACGCGCGACGCGCCCTGTCGAAGCCGACCACCCACGGCAGCGACCACGGTAGGCGACTGAACGCGGCGGCGAGTGTCCCGGACCTCTGCGACGACGAGGACTGTTCGGCCGCGAGGAGCGGCCCGAGAGCCATGCCAAGGCGTTGCGACGGCTGGTCGAGCCACCAGGCGGCGACGATGGCCGCAAGCACCAACAGTCCAAGGCAGATCGTGAGAAACTGGAGCGGTGCCGCGAGCAGCGCGAGCCAGGTGTCCTGGATATTCCGCGCGTTCCCCGCTGCGTGATCCAGTCCGATAAAAAGAAACAGTCCGCTGGCAATGAGCCAGGCCCTCTTCACCGGCTTGCGCACGATCAATCCGACAGCGAGCCCGCCGATCGCCGACCACGCGAGATGCCAGTTTATGATGATGGGGTCGGAATGGAAGAACGTGCCGTTGGGGATCCATGACGTGAGCGTGCGAAAAATGCCTGGCACCAGGACATTGAAGTTGCCAATCGACAACACCCATCCCCCGGACACACCCTCCGCCGCGCCGGGATTGGCGGCGTACCGAAAGAGATGCTCGGTGAGCCCGAAACCGGAGCCGGTGGCCGCGCCGATCAGCACACAATCCGACACTGACCACTGACGCCGGATCGCCGGGATCAGCATCAGGATCGCGAGTGGGAGCAGCTTCATCGCTTCTTCGATGAAGGGGTCCACCGAATAGGATGCGATTCCCTGCAGGGCGGCAGGCGGCATTCCGATCAGCGGCGCCGCGAGGTGGATCCACGAGAGCTGGATGAACGCCGTAACCGGACCAATCGCGTAGAATCCCACGGCCATAGCCGCGAACACGGTGCGCACCCGAACGGTGCGGGCCATGCTCGTCAGGGCGATCAGCTGTACGACTCCCCACACCTGCGCGAAGATGATCGCGAGGATCATGCGCTCTCCGGAGTGTTCGCTTTAAGTCTGGCCGCGATCGGGCGTCAGACTTGTATCCCTTCTCCCGGCGGGGAGCAAGGGGGCCACCCGGATGGCACGTTGAATCGTCAATCCCCTCGCGCGAGCACCGATGCAGCGACGGCCGCTTGACCGAAGCTGATGGCGCCGTCATTCGGGCTGAATTGTCGCGGTACGAGCACGCGCAGACGACGCGCCTCGAGGCGCGTCCGCACGCTGGACAGGAGTCGCGCGTTTTGGAATGAGCCTCCCGCCAATACGACCGTGTCGAGGCCGAAACCATCGGCCACGGCGAGGGCAACCTCCGCCGAGGCGCTCGCGACGCTCTCGTGGAAGCGCGCAGCCAGGATGGCGAGATCTTCTCCACGCTGGCGCAGCTCACCCAGTGCGCTGAGCAACGGGATTGGATCGAGCACGAGACAACCGTCGGTCTCCCGCACGGGAAACGACAGCGGCTCCGCAAGCGCGGAACCAGCGAGCGACTCGAGCTCCATGGGTGCCTGGCCCTCGTAGCTGCAGCGGGCACGCAGCCCCAGCACTGCTGCCGCAGCGTCGAATAACCGACCCAGTGATGAAGCGTGCGGTGCATTCAACCGCCGTTCGATCTGACGCTCCGCAGTGGCGCGATCACGATCCGCGACGTCCCGGAATGCGAGCGCGAACGCATCGGCGCTGGCTGGGTCCAACGACAGGTAGCCGAGCGCGGAGCGCCAGGGCTCGCGCACCGCGAGGTCGCCACCCGGGAGGGGCACAGACCGAAGGTGCGCCGCGCGCCGATAGCCGTTGAGGTCCGCGACCAGTGTCTCCGCTCCCCAAATGCTGCCGTCGTCACCGAAGCCGGTGCCGTCGAAGGCCAGTCCGACGACCCGGGTCGTGACGCCATGCTCCGCGGCGACGGCGGCGATGTGCGCGTGGTGGTGCTGCACCACGATCGTGCGAGACAGACCCAACTCCTCGGCCACGCGCGTCGAGAGATAGCCGGGGTGCAGATCCCGAACGGCAACCTCGGGCGCGATACGGAAGAGGTCCGTGTAGCGCGCGAGGCTGTCGTGGAAATGCGCGAGACTCTCGACGCTATCCAGGTTGCCGATATGCGAGCTCACATGCGCGACATCGCCGCGAACGAGCGTGAACGTGTTCTTGAGGTGCGCGCCGACGGCGATCAACGGCCGCGGGGACGCAACGGGCAGGCGCACCGCGCGTGGCACATAGCCCCGCGCCCGGCGCAGCAGCAGCGGCGCACCGTCGACCACGCGAGCCACCGAGTCGTCTACCCCTGCGAGGATCTCGCGGTCGTGGAGCAGGAAGAGATTGGCGATGTCGCGGAGTCGGCGAAGTGCTTCCGCGTTGCCGATGGCGATCGGCTCGTCGGTCAGGTTGCCGCTCGTCATCACGAGCGGCCGCCCAACAGCTTCGAGCAGGAGATGATGAAGAGGCGTGTAGGCGAGCATCACACCGATGCGGTCGAGCCCGGGCGACACCGATGGTGCAATCGGCGATTCCTCATCGCGCCGCAGCAGAACCACCGGGCGTTCCGCGCCGCCGAGGAGGCGGGCCTCCTCGACGGAGACGACGCTGACCGACCGCGCATCGCCAAGCGTCCGAACCATGATGGCGAACGGCCGTGCGTCGCGCCGCTTTCGCTCGCGGAGTCGACGCACCGTCACGTCGTCGGTCGCGTCGCACGCGAGATGGAATCCGCCGATGCCGCGGATCGCGACGATATCACCGCTGCGCAGGCGCGCGGCGGCATCGCGGATCGCGGCGCTACCGCGCGAGCGCTCTGCGCCGCTGTTATCGGTGAGCCAGACGCTCGGACCACATTCGGGGCAGGCGACGGTTTCCGCGTGATGACGGCGGTTTGCCGGGTCGAGGTACTCGGACTCGCAGCGTTCGCAGCGCTGGAAGGCGGCCATCGAGGTTCGCTCGCGGTCGTAGGGCAGCGAGCGAATGATGGTGTATCTCGGTCCGCAGCTCGTGCACGTGATGAACGGATGCTCGTAGCGGCGATTCGCGGGATCGAACAGCTCCGCCTCGCATTCCGCGCAGCAGCTGAGATCCGCGGTGATCGGGCGGTTGCCGTCGGCGTCGGCGCTCGCGACGATGCGGAACTCGCACGAACCGGTGGGCACGGCGTGCACGATGGCCACCGCATCGATCTGAGAGACGACCGGTGCTTCGGCACTGAGCTCCCGGTGGAATGTCCGGATTTCCTCGACATCCCCTTCTACGTGAATCTCGACCGCGCCGGCAACATTGCGAACCCACCCCACGAGCGCATGGCGCATCGCGAGCCGGTGCACGAACGGCCGGAAGCCCACCCCCTGTACGACGCCCGTCACGCGGAGCAGGCGCGCGGCGACCGGCGGTGCGGCGCTCACACGGCTTGGCGCGCGGCCCGCGCGGTCGCGCGCAGGAACGCGAACCATTCGTCGAGACCGTCTCCGGTCAGCGCCGACACGCGGGTGAATTCGAGCTTCGGATTGACGGTCAGCGCATTGGCGACGGCACGATCGATGTCGAATGGCACGTAGGGCAGAAGGTCCGTCTTCGTCATAACCACGCGCGCGGCGTTCTCGAACATCTTCGGGTACTTGAGCGGCTTGTCCTCACCTTC
>JADGRS010000503.1 GCA_017880705.1 Burkholderiales bacterium | reverse complement strand
ATCTCCATCACGATGTCGTAGGGCACCTTGGCCTCGGCGAGCAGCACGTTCATGTGTCCCGGCATGCGCCCGGCGACCGGATGGATGCCGAAGCGCACGGTCTTGCCCATGTCGCGCAGGCGCTTCGTGATTTCGAACACCGTGTGCTGCGCCTGGGCGACCGCCATGCCGTAGCCCGGCACGATGATGACGCTCTTCGCCTCCTTGAGCAGATCCGCCGTTTCCTGCGCGCTCACCGAAACGACTTCGCCCGCGGGCTGCGCGTCGCCCTTTGCCGCCGGCTTGGCGCTTTCGCCGCCGAACCCGCCCGCGATCACGCTGAGGAAGTTGCGGTTCATCGCGCGGCACATGATGTACGAGAGGATCGCGCCGCTGGAACCTACGAGCGCCCCGGTGACGATGAGCAGGTCGTTCGAGAGCATGAAGCCGGTCGCCGCCGCCGCCCATCCCGAGTAGCTGTTCAGCATGGACACCACCACCGGCATGTCGGCGCCGCCGATCGCCATCACCATGTGCACCCCGAAGAGGAGCGCGATTGCGCTCATCGCGACGAGCGGGATCATGCCTTGTTGGATGTCGGTCGCGCGCAGGAACTGGTACCCGAACAAGATCACGGCGACGAGCCCCGTGAGGTTCACCCAGTGCCGCGCCGGTAGCAGCAGGGGCTTTCCGCCGATCCGGCCCGAGAGCTTGCCGAACGCGATCACCGACCCCGAAAGGGTCACGGCGCCGATCAGGACGCCGACATAGATCTCGCCGTGGTGGATCGCGATCTCCGCGGGCGACATGCCCGTCGAGGCGGTCGGGTCGATGAAGCTCGCGTAGCCGACGATCATCGCGACCAGGCCCACGAGGCTGTGCATGAACGCCACCAGCTCGGGCATCTGCGTCATCTTCACCGTGCGCGCGAGATACAGGCCGATGGAACCGCCAATCACCAGCGCGATCGCGACCCACGCGAGGCCGGCGGATGTGACCCGCGGGCCGAACACGGTGGCGAGCACGGCGATCGCCATGCCGATCATTCCGTACAGGTTGCCGCGTCGCGACGACTCGGGATTGGACAGGCCGCCGAGGCTCAGGATGAACAGGATGGTCGCGGCGATGTAGGAGACTGCAGCCAGGCTTGCGGACATGGGGTCGGTCTCCTACTTGCGGAACATGGACAGCATGCGTTGCGTGACCGCGAATCCGCCGAACATGTTGATCGCAGTAAGCGCGATCCCGGCGACCGCGAGCCATCGGATGACCTCGTCGGGTCGCGGGCCTTCGCCGCCGGCCATCGCGGCGACCACGGGGGGCGCGATCTGCACCAGCGCGCCGATGATGATGATGCTGCTGATCGCGTTGGTCACGCTCATCAGCGGCGTGTGCAGCGCGGGCGTCACGTTCCACACCACCATATAGCCCACGAAGCACGCGAGCACGAACACCGTGAAGTGCCCCAGGAATGCGGGCGGCGCGTAGAGGCCGATCAACGCGAAGAGGATCGCCGCCGCGGCGAATATGATCGCCAGCGTTTTCGCCGCCATGGGCTCGCCGCCGCCGCCGTGACCCTTCTTCCCCGCAGGGGCCATGGCCGGTGCGGCGTTCGCGGGCGCCTTCGCGGCAGGTGCCGCGGAGAGCTTCGGCGCCGGCGGCGGCCACGTGACCACGCCTTCCTTGACGACCGTCGTGCCGCGGATCACCTCGTCTTCCATGTTCACGTTGTAGACCCCGTCCTTCGCCTTGCAGAGGTCCTCGGAGAGGCGGAAGAGGTTGGTCGCGTAGAGCGTGCTCGCCTGGGTGGCGAGCCGGCTCGGGAGATCCGTGTACCCGATGATGGTGACGCCGTGCTTCACGACGACCTTGCCGGGCTCCGTCAATTCGCAGTTGCCGCCTTGTTCCGCGGCCATGTCGACGATGACGCTGCCGGGCTTCATCGACTGCACCATCCCGGCGGTGATGAGCTTCGGCGCGGGCTTGCCCGGGATGAGGGCCGTGGTAATGATGATGTCGACTTCCTTCGCCTGCTTCGCGAAGGTCTCGCGCTGCGCCTTCTGGAAGCCTTCGCTCATCACCTTGGCGTAGCCGCCCACGCCGGTGCCTTCCTCCACGTACTCGACGGGCACGTACTCGCCGCCGAGCGACCTGATCTGGTCCGCGACCTCGGGCCGCGTGTCGTTGGCGCGCACAATGGCGCCCAGGCCCGAGGCGGCGCCGATTGCCGCGAGGCCCGCGACCCCGGCGCCGATCACGAAGACCTTCGCCGGCGGCACCTTGCCGGCCGCCGTGATCTGGCCGGTGAAGAAGCGCCCGAACTCGTGCGCCGCCTCGATGACCGCGCGATATCCGCCGATGTTGGCCATCGACGAGAGCGCGTCGAGCTTCTGCGCCCGCGAGATGCGCGGCACGCTGTCCATCGCGAGGACCGTGACCTTCTTCGCGGCGAGGCTCTGCAGCAACTCCGGATTCTGCGCGGGCCAGATGAAGCTCACGAGGATCTGCCCCTCGCGCATCAGTTGCACTTCCTCGCGGCCGGGAGCGCG
>JADGRS010000502.1 GCA_017880705.1 Burkholderiales bacterium | reverse complement strand
ATCCCGGCAAGATGCTCGCCTACAACTGCTCGCCGTCGTTCAACTGGAAGAAGAACCTCGACGACGCGACCATCGCCAGGTTCCAGCGCGAGCTGGGCGCCATGGGCTACAAGTTCCAGTTCATCACCCTCGCCGGTTTCCATGCCCTGAACTACGGCATGTTCGACCTCGCGTACGGCTACGCGCGCAACAACATGAGCGCCTTCGTCGAGCTGCAGCAGAAGGAGTTCGCGGCGGCCGAGCGCGGCTTCACCGCGGTCAAGCACCAGCGCGAGGTCGGCACTGGCTACTTCGACGACGTGACGCAGGTCATTCAAGCAGGCAAGTCGTCGACCACCGCGCTGCACGGGTCGACCGAGGACGAGCAGTTCTTCGTGGAAGCGACGCCGATTCGCGGCGAGCAGGCGGCGGCAGCCGATTGAGGAGATTCCGATGAAACGCGAAAACCTCACCATCCCCGGCATCCAGGTTCCGCCGGACCAGTCGAACCTCTTCGACCGCATCCTCACGCCGCCGGCGCTCGGGTTCGTCGCGCACCTGCACCGCCGGTACGAGGCGCGCCGCCGCGAGCTGATGAAGGCGCGCGCCGCGAGGCAGGCCCTTCTCGACGCGGGCAAGGCGAGCTTCGCGTTCCTTCCCGAGACGCGATCGATCCGCGAGGCCCAATGGACCATCGCGCCGATTCCCGCCGACCTGCAGGATCGCCGCGTCGAGATCACCGGCCCCGTCGAGCGCAAGATGGTCATCAACGCGTTGAACTCGGGCGCGTCCACGTTCATGGCGGACTTCGAGGATTCGAGCACGCCCACGTGGGAGAACATGGTTCGCGGCCAGATCAACCTTCGCCAGGCGGTCGACCGCACCATCGGCTTCAAGAGCCACGACGGCAAGAGCTACCAGCTGAACGCGAAGACGGCGACCCTCATCGTGCGTCCCCGCGGCTGGCACATGCTCGAGCGCCACATGCTGGTCGACGGCGACCCGGTGTCGGCGTCGCTCTTCGACTTCGGCATCTACTTCTTCCACAACGCCGAGCGCCTCGTCGCGCAGGGAAGCGGCCCGTACTTCTACCTTCCCAAGATCGAGGGCCACCTCGAGGCGCGCCTCTGGGACCACGTCTTCAACGAGGCCGAGAGCCGCATGCACCTGCCGCGCGGCACGATCAAGGCGACGGTGCTGATCGAGACGCTCCCCGCCGCGTTCGAGATGGACGAGATCCTCTATGAATTGCGCGAGCACTCCGCGGGCCTGAACTGCGGGCGCTGGGACTACATCTTCAGCTGCATCAAGAAGCTGCGTCACGCGGATTTCGTGTTCGCCGATCGCGCGCTGGTCACCATGACGAGCCCGTTCCTGCGCGCCTATTGCCAGCTGCTGGTGAAGACCTGCCATCGGCGCAACGCCCACGCCATGGGCGGCATGGCGGCGCAGATCCCGATCAAGCACGACGCCGCGGCGAACGAGGCCGCCATGGCCAAGGTGCTCGCCGACAAGGAGCGCGAGGCGGGCGATGGCTTCGACGGCACGTGGGTCGCGCATCCGGGGCTCGTACCCGTCGCGAAGAGCGTCTTCGATCGCGTGATGCCGAACGCCAACCAGATCGATCGCAAGCGCGAGGACGTGAACGTGAAGGCGTCCGATCTCCTCGCGTTCGGTCCCGAGGGACCGATCACGGAGCAGGGGCTGCGCACCAACGTGAACGTGAGCCTGCAGTACGTGGGCTCGTGGCTCGCGGGCCAGGGCTGCGTGCCGATCAATCACCTGATGGAAGATGCGGCCACCGCGGAGATCTCGCGCTCGCAGATCTGGCAGTGGATCCGCAGTCCCAAGGGCGAGCTCGCCGACGGCCGCAAGGTCACGGTGGAGCTCTTCCGCAGGATCCTGGAGGAGGAGCTGCGCAAAGTCTCGTCGGCACCGGGGGCCTCGGCCGCCCGGTACGACGAGGCAGCGTGGCTGCTCGATCGCCTCGTGAGCGACGACGAGTTCGCGGAATTCCTCACCGATCCCGCATACGAGCTCGTCTCCGCGCTGGGAATGCCGCAGCAGTCGGTGGCCGCCTAGCGGCGGGTCTTCCTACTGCGGCGGCTTGACGCCGTCCTTGCTCACCTGGACGCGCATCGCGGTGAGCTTGCCGTCGGCGCCGGCGTTGACCGCGATGAAGGCGGTCTCGCCGGGCTTCACGAGCGAGCGATCGCCCTCCACCGCCATCACGATCGGGATGCCCGCGGGCACGAGCACGTGCTGCTCGCCATCCTTGTATTTCAGCGTGAGCTCGCGGCCGTTGGTCGCCGCGACCTTCGCGCTGGCCATGTTGGTCACGCTCCCGTTCGTCATCGTCGAGTTCGGCTCCGTGTCCCAGGCGCGGTGGCCTTCATTGGGAATCGGCTTGTCGGGATTGAAGAGATGCAGCTCGCGCGCGACGAGCTTGCCGTCCTTGTCCTTCACCGCGGTGGTGCCCAACGGCGTTCCCGGCTTGATGTCGGCGAGATCGACCTTCTTCATGTAGGCGAAGGTCGCGTTGGGCGCGAGCTCGA
>JADGRS010000501.1 GCA_017880705.1 Burkholderiales bacterium | reverse complement strand
CGTCGAGGCGGGGCATCACGATGTCGCAGAAGATCACGTCGGGCTTGTGCTCCGCGATCCTGGAGAGCGCGTCGAAACCGTTTTCGGCGAGGATCACGTGGCATCCGGCCTGCCTGAGGAATATCTCGACGCTCCGGCGAATCGTGTTGCTGTCGTCGATGACCATCACGCTGGCGCCGGCAAGCTGGGAGGCGTGCATCAGATGCTTGCCGGCAGCCGGCCGGGAGCGCGTCGTCCGTTGAGCAGCCGATCGAGGATCGCTGCGGGCGTGCCCTCGTCGACGACGGCATTCGCGCGCGGGGGTTGCACCGGGCGGGGGATGATCGGACGCCCGTTTTGCGCCTTGAATTCCGGCAGCACGCCAGCTTCGGCGAGAAGGCCATTCGCGTGCCGGTAGAGGTCGGGCACGATGCACAGCAGCGCCGGAGCGAATGCCTTGAAGGCGATGAGCCGTTGCTTTTGGTGGAAATCCATTCCTGCCAGCGCCTGCATCAGCGCCCGCGCGAGCTCCAGCGGCGCGATCGGATTCTCGGCCTCGTCGAGCGCAGGCTTGTCGAGCATGGCCGCGATGCGCGCGGTGACCTGGAACAAATCGGCGCCCGCCTGCTCCTTCAAGCGCGCGGCGCATTGGGCGAGAGCGATGTCGACGTCGACGTGGGTCTCATCCGTGAGGCTCAGTCCCGCGCCCGGCGAATGATCCTTCGGCTTCGAAGCGAAAAGAAGCGTCGCGTCGAAACGCGATCGGAACTCCTGCGCCACGCGCACGGCGAGATCCCCCGACTGGCGCGCTAGGATCACCAGCGCCGTGCGGATGAAATCCCTCTGCGCGGGCGCCGAGGTGACGTGAATCTCGTCGCGCAGGACGTCGCACACCATGGGAGTGACCGCCGCGATGTCGGCCGCGAACGCCGTCGCGAGCATGTCGCGCAACCCCGTGAGCGGCGAGGGTTCCGTGCTCGCGGCGACCCGTCGGGCAATGTGGTTTCCGGTGTTCTTCACAGGCCTAGCTTCGATCCTGAATGGATCCCTCCAAGCATGCTCTCTGGCGGCTGCGGCTCATATCAGGGTTGCCCCCGCATGGCGGCTCCAATAACCCGAGGGAGAAGGGGCTTGAAAACGGCGGCTAGCGTCCTCGGGGCGTCACCACGCCCAGCGATTCGGGCGTCGCGCCCTGGATCTCCCCGCAACCGCCGGGCTTGACCGGTTCGTCGCCCTTGCAGAAGAAGACCTGGGCCAGGCCGCTCCCGCTCTTTCGGGGAAGGGCATAGATGAGCAGCCCTCCGCGAGGATCCGGAAGTCTCAGGGACTTGAATGCCACCTCCAGGGAGAGCTTTCGACCGGTGCTTGCCGAGAGCTCGCCCGCAAGCCGCGCCGATTCCCGCAGGTCGTCGACGAGCGTTCCGCTCTTGCCGTCATGGGCGCCCTTCATGTGAAGGTACGTCCGTGCCGAGGGGCGAAATCGCCGCGTGGCTGCATTGACGAATATCGAAGCGCACGCGCCAATGCATGATCCTTCCGCTTCCACGGCCATGCCCGGGCCACGGACCGTCCAGATCATCCATTGGGTGACGGAGGCGTCTCCATCCCCGGAATCGACGAGCTTCAGCTTCGAGAAGCCCGGATGCCGCTCGGAAAGCCGTATGAACTTGTCGTAGTCGGCGAGGCGGAATTCCCCCGACCAGAGGATCGTATCGGGCTCGACGAACGCGATCTCGGCCGCGTGGCCGGTCGCGTTGAGGAGAAGCAGCAGGATCAATGGCGTCCTGGACATGTCGCTCGAGTATAGGTCACCGCGGCGGGCCGAAAAAAGGGCGCCCGAAGGCGCCCATGGAGGAGGGATTTCCCGGGCGATCAGTAGTCGTAGGTCAGCCCGAGGGAAACGGCCTCCGCGGTATTCCCCGCGAAGGGCGGACCGCAGTTGCCGCCGTCCAGGCATCCGCCGATGAACTTGTCGCCGACGTAGTTCCTGGTGGGAAGGCCGTGGCCGCCGGCGCCGAGCGAGTAGTGGGCCCAGTATTCGTTCTTCAATCGGGAAAACGTCAGGTATGCGGTGGTCCTGTTGTCGAGGAAGCGGTGCTTGTAGCCGATCGAGTACAGGTTGGCTCCGTTGTCCGAACGGCCCGGTCCGTTCGCATTGCCGAATCGATCCTGGACGCCTTGATCGGGCTGCCCGGGCGTCTTGCCGGCGCGCGCCCAGCCGAAGTTCAAGTCGTCGTACTTGCTGAATCTCTGGGTCACCGCCAGCCAGGTCGCGGTATGAGTGCGCTCGTCCAGGTCGGGGGTGATCGCATCGCGCTTCAGCCTTTCGACGATGAAGTTCAGCGTGGTGTCCGTGGGAAGGACATATTGAACACCCACCTTGTACGCGGCTTCGTTCCTGACGCCGATCGTCCCGGGGATGATCTCGTCGCCGATGCGATTCACGTTCTTGTGAATCTCATAGCCGGCGGTGGCGTAGAGCGGGCCCGAGTTGAAGACGACTGCGGCGCTGTAGGCGGTGCCGAACGATCCGTCCTCGCAGGGGTTGGGCTGGCCTGC
>JADGRS010000138.1 GCA_017880705.1 Burkholderiales bacterium | reverse complement strand
GCCCCAGCCGCCCGCCTTCGACGCGCGATAGAGCGCGAAATCGGGAAACCACGGCGATCGCGCCCGGTCCCGCGTCCAACGCCACTCGGGCGGCCAGGGCACGAGCACGCGGGCGGGACGCGCCACGGCGGCGCGAAGGTGCGTGTTGGTGTTGCTCACCCCGACGTAGTCGTCGACGACGCTCATGAGCGCGAGCATGTCTTCCAGGTCCTCGTTCGCCGCTGAGAGATCGAGCAGGCTCGTGCCCTGGGCCGCCTGCCAGGCCTCGATTTCCTCGGCCCGCGGCTTGCGCTGCACGCAGACGAAGGTCGCGCGCACGCCGCGCAGCGCCTCGCCGAGAAGCGCCGGCTCGATCGACTTCGACAGCACCGCCTTGCCGCGCCGCTCGAGCCCGGCCCGCCACGTGACCGCGATCGAGGGCGAAGGCCCGGCGCCGGCCACGCGCGAAGCCATGCGCTGGCGGCGCGTCTCATCGGCGACGAGGGAAATCGTGGGTGGGAACGCATCGCCTGCGCGAAGCAGGTGGGGCAAGTCTCCGATCCATATGAGGCGGGCGGGATCGAGCGCGGGCGGCTCGCGATCGGACGCATGCCATTCCGTCACGATTCCCGAGCGCACCAGCATCGGGCCAAGGCGCGCGTCGCCCCAGAAGCGCAGGCGGGCCCCGCGCTGCGCGAGTAGCGGCGCGAAACGCAGCAGGAACAGGGTGTCGCCGAGCCCCTGCTCGCCGTGCAACGTGATCGAGGGATCGGGCGTGAGCGAAGGCAGCTGGCTCGCGTGCGGCAACGCGTTGGGTACCGCGGGATCGCGCAGGTTCACCTGCGGATCGGGCCGCCACGCGAAGTCCGGCCACGCTTCGGCGAACCGCCCCAATGCGAGCAGCACCATCGCGTGATTGATGCGGGCTGGCGGCAGGTCGGGCTGGATCTCCAACGCACGGCGCACCTCACCGAGCGCCCGCTCGGGCTCTCCCGCGTCGCGCAGCGCAAGGGCGAGATTGCTGTGCGCATCCGCCAGCCGCGGGGCGATCGCGATGGCGCGCTCGAGCGCGTCGATCGCCGCGGGCAGGTCCGCGAGGACGTAGTGGATGACGCCGACGCGGTTGATGAATTCGGCATTGCCCGGGGAGAGCGCCGCGCCTTGCGCGAGCAACGGCAGGCCCGCCTCGAAATTCCCCTTCTGGCAGAGCACGTACCCCTTGTAGTGCAGCGCCGCCGCGTCCGCCGGGGCTGCCGCGAGCGCGCCGTCGAACCACGCGAGCGCCTCGTCTAACCGCCGGCCGTTCATGGCGGCGACTCCATTGCGCACCGCATCCTGGGCGCCGACTCCGGAGGTCGACACGGTTGCCGGCTCGAGCTTGCCGTGGCACGCCTTGAACCTGAGCCCGCTGCCGCAGGGGCAAGGATCGTTGCGGCGCGGGGAGGGAATGTTCGCCATCGAGGCCGACTATCCTACGGCAAGGTCGCGTCGCAACCGGGCGAGCGCCTCATCCCAACCTCCCTCGCGCGCCTCGCGATAGGTCGCGAATCCGGGAAACCAGATCGATTCACCGGCGCGCTGCCAGCGCCAGTCCGGGGGATACGGAACGAGGATGTGGCCACCGCGCCCGGTGGCCGCCCGCAGGTGCACGCTGGTGTTGCTGACCCCGACGTAGTCTTCGAGCACCGCGCAGAGCGCGAGCAAATCCTCGAGATCGTCGTTCGCGAGGGACAGGTCCAGGACCCCGGCCCCGAGGCCGTCTTCCAGCGCCGCGATCTCGGCCGCACGCGGCGCGCGTTGGATGACGACACCGCGCAGCGCAGCGCCCGCGAGGCTCCGGCCGAGTTGCCGCGGAGCGATCTCCTTCGAGAGGAGCGTATTCCCGACGGGTCCGGCACGGGGCGTCGTTCCCGCGCGCCACGCGATTCCCACCGCCGGCACGCCTGAGGCGCCGATCCGCTCGCGCATGCGCCGCACGCGATCGGCCTGCGGCTCGATGGCGAGTGAAGGGCACACGCCGGAGCCGGTGAGCGGACCCACGAAGGCGGGCAGGTCACCTGCCCAGATCGTGAGGGCGTCCACAGTGCGCGGGTGATCGATCGGACCGTACTCCAGCGGGAGGGCTCGCCGCAGCAGCGTCTCCAGCCGGGGATCCGCGCCCAGGAGTTGCAGGCGCGCGCCCTCGTCGGCGAGCGGCTTGGCGAAGCGAAGGAAAAAAAGCACGTCGCCGAGTCCCTGCTCGGCGAGGATGCAGACGTCGCGGCCCGCGAGGCTCGCCGGCAGGCGGGGCGGATAGCGGCCTGCGCGTATGTCCTCGAAGATCTGGGAACCCCGGGTGGGCCGATAGGCGTGCTCGTGCCAGCCGCGCTCCAGGGCGCCGTTGCGCAGCAGCTCGACCGCGAGCGTGCCATGGGCGCCTGCAAGGTCCGGGCTGGAAGCCAGCGCGCGCTCGGCCAGCTCGATCGCCTTGTCCGACTCGCCGATCTCGCCGTAGATGGCCCCCAGGCGCGCGAGCGCGCGCGCGTCCAGGGCCGCGTCCGACTCGCCTTCGCGCATGGACGCCAGGGCCGCATCGGCCTTTCCCGACTGGCGCTGCGCCATCGCGAGGTTGATGCGCGCCTCCGAGAGCTTCGGATCGAGCGCGAGCGCCGCTGCAAGCGCCTCCTCGGCCTCGGCCCAGCGCCCCGAATGCAGGAGCAAGGTTGCATAGGCGTTGTGGACCAAGGCCTGGGGTGGTTCGGCGCGCAACGCCGCTCCCGCTTCGCTCCATGCCTCCTCCGTGCGACCGAGCGCATCGAGCGCGAGCGCAAGCTGGCTGCGCGTGAGGGCGTCACCCGGAACGCTTTCGAGCACGCGCCGGAAAGCGATCACGGAGTATTCGAGCGCGCCCGCCTCCAGGAGCCCGAGCGCTGCCACCCTCGCCACGTCCGCCCGGTGCGGCGCGAGAACCAGGGCCTCGGCATAATGCGCCGCGGCCGCGGCGTCCCGTCCTGCCCGCTGCAGCGCGCGCCCGGCGTTGAGGCGCGCCTCGACGGAGCGCGGCTCGAGCGCGATCGCCCGCTCGAAGCTCGCAAGCGCCTCCTCGGCGCGCCCCTCGCGCAGCAACGTGATGCCGATGCCGTTGTGCGCCTCCGCGAATCGGGGCTCGGATTGCGCGGCGAGTGAGAATTCCTGCCGTGCTTCGGCGAGGCGGTCCAGCCGTTCCAGCGCGAAGCCCAGGGCTGCCCGAGCGCGAGCGCGACGCGGTTCGACTTCGAGGCAACGCGCGAGGCGCTGCACCGCCGCCTCGTATCGGCCCATCCGGCTGGCGAGCACGCCGCCGAAGTGCGCGATCTCGGCTTCGCGCGGGAATCGCTCGATCAGGTCCGCGCAGATCGCCTCGGCCGGTTCGACGCGCCCGTCGCTCGCGAGAGCCACGGCGCGCTCGAAGTCATTCTGCGCGGAGCGAGGTAAGCGGGGATTCATGGTTCGAAATCAATTATCCTACCGCGAACCCAGCCGACTCCTTCGGCGGCAACCTGACCTTGGTTCCCGACGCCGTCAATCTCGCGACCCTGCAACGCGTCCTCGTGGTGAAGCTGCGCCATCACGGCGACGTGCTTCTCTCCTCGCCGGTGTTCCACGTGCTCAAGCAACGCGCGCCCCACGCCGAGAGCGATGCGCTGGTGTACGCCGACACCCGCGACATGCTCGAGGGACACCCGGCGATCGCGCGCATCCATTCGATCGACCGCGCGTGGAAACGGCAAGGCCTCCTGACACAGGCGCGGCACGAGACCGGCCTGCTGCAAACGCTGGCGGCGCGGCGCTATCAATTGCTGGTGCACCTCACCGACCATTGGCGTGGCGCGTGGCTCTCGCAGGCGCTGCGTCCGCGCTGGTCGGTCGCTCCCGCGCGCGCGAGCCGGTGGTGGAACTGGAGCTTCTCGCATCGCTATCCGTTGCCGCGCCACACGCCACGCCATGCCGTGGAAGCGAACCTCGACGCGCTGCGCCGCCTCGGAATCTATCCCGAGGAGAGCGAAAAGCCCCTGGTGATGGTCCCGGGACCCGAGGCCGAAGCGCGCGTCGACTCGCTCCTCGCGGCGGCGACGCTCGCGCCGAAGGGATTCATCCAGTTCCATCCCGCGTCGCGCTGGCTCTTCAAGACGTGGACCGAGGCGCGCAACGCCGAGCTCCTGCGCGGCCTCGCGCGCGACGGGCATCGCATCGTGGTCACCGGCGCGCCCGATCCGCGCGAGCGTGCGATCGTCGCTCGCATCCTCGCCGCGGCCGCGGTGCCGGTGACCGACCTCTGCGGCCAGCTCACGCTGCGCGAGCTCGCGGCGGTTTCCGCCCGGGCGCGCATCTTCGTCGGCGTCGATTCCGCGCCGATGCACATCGCCGCGGCGATGGGAACGCCCGTCGTCGCGCTCTTCGGCCCGAGCGGAGAGAAGGAATGGGGGCCGTGGCGCGTGCCGCATCGCGTCGTCGTGAGCGCGCATCCGTGCCGGCCCTGCGGCAACGACGGCTGCGGCGGCGGCAAGGTGAGCGAATGCCTCACGACGCTTCCCGTCGACGAGGTTCATTCCGCCGTGAACGAGCTCCTGTCGCAGCGGTGAGCACGACATCGGGCCTCGCTCCGCGCATCGCCCTCGTTCGCGGCCGCTATGATCCTTCGGGCGGGGCCGAGCGCTTCGTGCAAATCGCGGTCGCGGCGCTCAAGTCCCAGGGCGCGTCCATCACCATCGTCACGCGCAGCTGGCCCGATCACGACGGCTCGGCGATCGTGCTCGACCCCTTCCACGTGGGCAGCCTCTGGCGCGACCGCGGCTTCGCTGCGGCGGTATGCGCGGAGCTCAAGCGCCGGCGCTTCGACCTCGTCCAGTCCCACGAGCGCATCGCCTGCTGCGACGTGTATCGCGCCGGAGACGGCGTCCACGCCGAATGGCTCGCGCAGCGCGCGCGCGTGCAGTCGCCCCTCGCGGCCTTCGCGACGCGGATGAGCCCGCACCACCGGTACCTCGTCGCCGCCGAGCGCGCGCTCTTCACCTCGCCCGCCCTGCGCGCCGTGATCTGCAATTCGGAGATGGTGCGGCGCGAGATCGCGCAGCGCTTCGGCACCTCCCTCGACAAGCTCGTGCTCATCCGCAACGCGGTCGACGCGGCGATGTTCAATCCCGGATTGCGCGGCGAGATGCGCGAGGCGGTGCGCCAGCAGCTCGCGATTCCGGAGCGGGCGAACGTGGCGCTCCACGTGGGATCGGGGTTCGAGCGCAAGGGAGTCGCCGGATTCCTCGCGGCGCTGGCGAAAGCCCCTGGCGCCATGTGGGGCATCGTGGTCGGGCGCGACAAGCGCGCCGAGCGCTACGCAGCGCTCGCGCGTAGGCTGGGACTGGGCTCGCGCGTGCGATTCGTGGGAACGGTGTCGGACGTGCGCCCCTATTACGCGACGGCGGACAGCTTCGTGCTCGCGACGCTCTACGATCCCTTTCCGAACGCCGCGCTCGAGGCGATGGCGAGCGCGCTCCCCGTCGTCACCACGTCCCATTGCGGCGCCGCCGAGATGGTCACCGAGGGCGAAAGCGGCTTCGTGCGCGACGCGCTCGACACCGCGGGCCTCGCCGACGCCCTTGGAAGGCTCGATCCCGACACCGCTGCGCGCATGGGCGCCAACGCGCGCGACGCCGTGTCCCACCTCGCCCCCGACCTCATGGCCCGCGAGTACCTCGCGCTCTACCAGCGGCTCCTTCACCGATAATGGCGGGATGAGCAAGCCGCAACCCACCAGCCGGGAACTCTACCTGCGCCTGCTGCGCCACGTGTGGCCGTACCGCGGCGCGCTGGCGGCGGGCATCGTCGCGATGATCGTGGGCGGCCTCGCCGACGCGTCGATCGTGCAGCTGCTCGACCCCCTCATCAAGAACCTCTTCATCCAGCACGACCAGGCGCTCGCGGTGCTCCTGCCCCTGGGCATCGTCGCGGTGTTCCTGGTGAGCGGCCTCGCGAGCTTCGCATCGGGCTACACCACGCAGTGGGTGAGCCAGAACGTGATCCTGGACCTGCGGCGCCTCATGTTCGACAAGGTGCTGCGCCTGCCGCCGGCATTCTTCGACGAGGCGGCCACGGCGTCCCTCGTCACGAAGTTCACCAACGACGTGAACAACCTCGCCGCCGCGTCGACGAGCGTGCTCACCGTGCTCGTGCGCGACTCCGTGACCATCGCGGCGCTCATCGCGATCCTGGTGTGGTCGAACTGGAAGCTCACGATGGTCGCGTTCGTGGTGATCCCGCCGATCGCGCTCGTGGTGCGAGCGTTCAGCAGGCGCCTGCGCGTGATGAGCCGCGAGACGCAGAGCGCCATCGGCGGCGTGGCCGAGGTGCTCGACGAGTCGATCACCAACCAACGCGTCGTGCGCATCTTCGGCGGCCAGGCGTACGAGGCAAAGCGCTTCGAGGACGCGAGCCGCCGGATCCGCCGCTTCAACATGAAGCTTGCGGTGGCCGCGGCGGGCACCGTGCCGGTGACGCAGCTCATCGTCGCCTGCGCGATCGCGGCGATCGTCTACCTCGCGGCCCAGCAGGCGTTCTCCGGGGCGACCGACGTCGGCCAGTTCCTGAAGTTCATCGCGGCGACGGGAATGCTGCTGCAGCCCTTGAAGCGCCTCACCGGCATCAACGAGCAGCTGCAGAAGGGCCTCGCCGCATGCGAGAGCGTGTTCGGGCTCGTCGACGAGGAGCCCGAGGAGGATCGCGGCACCGTGGTGCTCGGACGCGCGCGCGGCGCGATCCGCCTCGACGGCGTCTCGCTCTCCTATCCCGGGGGCGCTCGCCCCGCGCTGAGCGAAGTGGCGCTCGACATCCGGCCCGGCGAGACGGTCGCCCTCGTGGGCCCTTCGGGAAGCGGCAAGTCGAGCCTCATCCACCTGCTGGCGCGCTTCTACCATCCGAGCGCGGGGCGCGTCACGCTCGACGACCACGACCTCGAGGAGCTCACGCTCGAGAGCCTGCGCCGGCAGATCGCCCTCGTGTCGCAGAGCGTGGTGCTCTTCAACGACACGGTCGCGGCGAACATCGCCTACGGCCGCGGCGACACCGTCTCGGAAAGCGAGATTCGCCGCGCCGCCGAGGCCGCGCACGCGATGGAATTCATCGAGGCGCTGCCCCAGGGGCTCGCCACCGAGATCGGCGAGAACGGGGCGAAGCTTTCCGGCGGGCAACGCCAGCGGATCGCCATCGCGCGCGCGATCCTGAAGGACGCGCCGATCCTCCTGCTCGACGAGGCCACGTCGGCCCTCGACACGGAAAGCGAGCGCGCCGTGCAGGCGGCGCTCGAGACGCTGATGCGCGGGCGCACCACCATCGTGATCGCGCACCGGCTGTCCACCATCGAGAAGGCCGACCGCATCGTGGTGCTCGCCCAGGGACGCATCGCCGAGATCGGCGCGCACCGCGATCTCGTGGCTGCGGGCGGCGTCTACGCGGGACTCCATCGCCTGCAATTCGCGGGCGCATGACGTTGCGCATCCTCCACACGGAGTCGTCGCTCGGCTGGGGCGGCCAGGAGATCCGCGTGCTCACCGAAGCGCGCGGCGTGGCGCGGGCGGGTCACGAGGTTTTTCTCGCCGCGCCGCGCGAGGCGCGCATTTTCGCCGAGGCGCCGCGATTCGGAGTGCAGGTGACCGCGGCCGCGATCGCGCGCAAGGGCGCGCGCGGCTTCCTCGCGATGCGGCACGCGCTCGCGCACGGACCGTTCGACGTCGTGAACACCCACAGCTCCACCGACAGCTGGCTCGCGGCGCTCGCGTGCTCGACGCTCGGGAAGGCACCGGTCCTGGTGCGCACGCGCCACATCTCCGCTCCGCTGCCGCGCAATCGCGCGACGCGCTGGCTGTACGAGCGCTCCGCGCGCATCGTGACGACCGGCGAGCGGCTTCGCGCTCAGGTGATCGCGGAGGCGGGCGTCGAC
>JADGRS010000137.1 GCA_017880705.1 Burkholderiales bacterium | reverse complement strand
CTCGACGGCGATTTCGTCGAATGCGGCGTGCATACGGGCATCCTGTCGGGCGCCGTGATGACCTGGCTCGATTTTGCCAGTCATGGCGGGCGCAAGTTCTATCTCTTCGACACGTGGCAGGGTATTCCACCCGAGCAGGTGTCCGATGACGAAAGGCGTGTCGGAGTGCTCGACATGAACCGCAAGTACCAGGACGGAGACGCGAACCATGCGGCCGTGGTGAGGAAGTTCGCGCGGTGGCCCAATGCGATCATCGTGCGCGGGCGGGTTCCGGACACGCTTTCCGCGATGCCGGGATCGGGCAGCGTCGCGTACTTGTCCATCGACATGAACGTCGCCGCCGCGGAGATGGCGGCTGCAGGGTTCTTTTGGCCGCGGCTCGTTCCGGGAGGGCTTGTCCTGCTCGACGACTACGGATGGGCCGCGCATGTCAACCAGAAAAAGGCCTGGGACGCATTTGCCAAGGCGCACGACGTGATGATCCTGTCCCTGCCGACGGGTCAGGGCCTCATCGTGAAACCCCGCTGAGCGCTCAGAACGCCTCGAAGCGGACGCTCAGCATCACCGAGCGTCGCGGCGCGTCGTATCCCACCGCGCTCTCGTAGCGGCGATCGCCGAGGTTCGCCGCGGCAAGCTCCGCCGACCAGCGCGCGTCGAACGCGTAGCGCACCCGGGCGTCGACCACCGCATAGCCGCCGAGGCGCGAGCCGGGCGATTCGTCGGTCGAGTCGAAACGCTCGCCGCTCGCGAGCACGCTCACGCCCGCGGTCCACTGGCCGAAGCGTCGCGTCACGTCGATGGATCCGTAGCTCCGCGCGCGCCCCTGGAGGCGCAGGCCCGTCGTCTCGTCGCGTGGCCGCTGCGCGGTTAGCGTCGCGCGCACGCGCGTGCCCAGCCAGTTCGCGTCGATGGAAGCTTCCACTCCCCGCGCGCGGGCCTTCGCGACGTTGAGGACCGTCATCTGCTCCGGGCTGTACACGATGAGGTTGTCGAATCGATTGTCGAAGGCCGAGATGCGCCACTGGAACGACGCGGCGGCATCGGACTTCAATGCGATCTCGTAGTTCTTGCTGCGCTCGGGCTGGAGCGCGGGATTCGGCGAGTAGCTTCCAGGAAACGCCGGCCCGTAGAGGTCGAAGAACGTGGGCGCGCGGAAGCCGCGGGCGTAGGTCGCGGCGATGCGCATCACCGACGGAATGTCGAAGCCGTAGCTCACGCTTCCGGTGTCGCGCGCGCCGAACTGGTCGTCGTCGTCGTGGCGCGCGCTCGCCTCGATCCGCTGTCCGGCGAAGGACTCGTTCGCGCCCAGGAACTCGGAAGTGGTGTTGCGCTGCGTTCTCGTGAAGGGCGTCGAGTCGTCGCTCACCACGCGCTGGCGAACGGTTTCCGCGCCGGCCACGGCGTTTCCGAGCGGGGTCGTGAGCTCGTTGACCCACGAGCCCTGGGCCTGCTGCGTCTCGATGATTCCTGGAAACGAGCCGTGGGTCTCGATGCGGTCGCGTCCGCCGCCGAGCGTGAGCCGGCTCGCCCACCACGGCGCGAAGTGGCTCGACGACGACACCTTGGCGCCCGAGATCGACTGGTCGTTGCGGTCGTCGCCGGGTCCGGAATCGAAATGCGTGCGGCCGCGTGACGCGAACGCGTCCAGCTCGACCGTCTCGCCCTGCCACATCGTCTGGGCGGCGCGCAACGTGAAGTACGCGTTGTCGTAGGGATCGCGGTCGGGGTTGTAGACGAAAGGCCCCGCGCGCGGATTGGCCGCGCTGCGCGCATCGACGGCGCGCGCGCCCGCGGAGAGCGACACGCTCGTTGCGTTGTCGACGGTGGTGAGCCCCGCGGAGAAGCGCCGGTCGTTGTCGCTGCCGTACGCGGCCGAGACAAACAGATGCGGCACCGTCTTGCCGCGCGTGAAGATCTGCACCACGCCGCCGATCGCATCGGAGCCGTAGAGGCTGGAGAGCGATCCCTTCACGACCTCGACGCGCTCGATCATCTCGATGGGAAGGTTCTCGATCGACGTGGTGCCGACGGTTGCCGATCCCACGCGCAAGCCGTCCACCAGCACGAGCGTCTGCGCGCTGCCCGCGCCGCGCATGAAGATCGACTGCGGCTGCCCCGGCCCACCGGTCGAGCGGATCTCGATCCCGGCGCGCCTTTGCAGGACTTCCGCGAGCGAAAGCGGGCCGGCCGCATCGAGGTCCTCGCGCGTGATGACGATGGCGTCGCGCAGCGTGGTCGCGGGATCGAGCGACCGCGTCGCGGTCACGATCACCGGGTCGAAGGTCTGGGGGGGTTGCGGAGTCGAAACGGACTGGGCGTGCGCGCCCAGGCTTGCAAGGCCGGCGAGGCCCGCGATGCGCAGGAAGTTCATGGCGAGAAGTCCTTCTTCGAGCGGCGAGCGTCCCCGCATGCCGCAGGTTGCGGGACGGCACGGGCCCATCTGCGGGCGTGTCCCTCCCAGGGCTTTGCTTCGCGTCGGGACCGGTCTCCGGGCTCGCGAGAATCGAGGATTCGCCGCCTTCCCACGTCCTTGCGGGCGCAGTGGCATGAGGGCGATTCCAGACTCGCTTACCGTTGCGGGGGCAGCGCCGGCTTTTACCGGCTTCCCGTGCATCCGTTCGCTGCCGAAATGATACCCCACCCCGGGCACGCCGCTCGAAACGACTTTCAGAATGAAGCGTTATGCATTGACGTGACTTGGGATTTCCAATAGGGTTTATTCATGGACCCGGAACTCGACGCCCTCGAGGAGAAGCTCGCGCAGCTCGTGCAGCGCCTCGAGACCCTGCGCGACGAGAACCGCGAGCTGCGCCAGCAGGTCGCGACGCGCACCGACGAGAGCTCGCGGCTCGGCGAAAAGCTCTCCGCGGCGAAGTCGCGCATCGAGGCGCTTCTCAAGCAGATTCCGGAGACGGAGACATGAGCGGCGAGCAGAAGGCGCGCGAGCGCGGCGCCCTCACCGTGAGCCTGCTGGGACGCGAATTCCGCGTCGCGTGCCCCGACGGCGAGGAAAAGCAGCTGCTCGCCTCCGCCGATTACCTCAACCGCAAGCTCAAGGAAGTCCGCGACACGGGCAAGGTCACGGGCAACGAGCGCATCGCGATCATGGCCGCGTTGAACATCGCCCACGAGTTCGTATCGAACAAGGGGAACGCTTCTTCGTCATCTTCGATTGACGAGGCCGCGATTCGTCGTAGAATCGTTGCAATGCAGGAAACGCTTGATTCGGCGCTCGCGGCCGATCAGGAAAAGCTCTTCTAGAAGCGGCGTATCGCTCCCGGCAGGCCGGTTTCCTGCGGTGTTCGTCCAGGCTTACATCCTTGAGCCGATAAGCTGGTAGCTTGGACGCTTGCCCAGGGCACTATTGTGCGCGTCCCACGTCGGACGTACCTGCGGTGCCCGGTGAGCGACCGCCTTGGACCTCTGGGTTCGAGAGTGCGGCCTGGACGAACACCGCAGGGAATCCGAAATGGCCTACTGGTTGATGAAATCCGAGCCCGACGAGTTCTCGATCGACGACCTCGTCAAGGCGCCCCGGCAAACCACCTCCTGGTTCGGCGTGCGCAACTACGTGGCGCGCAATTTCATGCGCGACACCATGCGCATCGGCGACGGCGTGCTCTTCTACCATTCGAGCTGCGCGGTGCCGGGAATCGCGGGCCTCGCGAAGGTCTCGAGCAAGCCCCATCCCGACGAATCGCAGTTCGACCGGAAGAGCCCGTACTACGATCCCAAGGCCGATCGGAAGGACCCGCGCTGGATGCTCGTCGACGTGAAGCTCGTGAAGAAGACGCGCGTGATGCCGCTGGACGAGATGCGCACTTGCCCGGAGCTCGCGGGCATGATCACGCTCAAGCGCGGCAACCGCCTTTCGATCACGCCGGTCACCGACGCCGAATGGAATTTCATCGTCGGCAAGCTGGGTGAGTAGATGCCGCTAGCGGAGCTGGGCGCGTACCTCGCGATCGGCGCGTTCGTCGGCTTCTTCGCGGGCCTCCTCGGCGTCGGCGGCGGCCTCATCACCGTATCCGCTCTCGCGCTCATGTTCACGGCGCACGGATTCGCGCCGCCCTACATCATGCATCTCGCCGTGGGCACCTCGCTCGCCGCGATCGTGTCGGGCTCGTGGTCGAGCTTCCGCACCCATCACCGCCATGGCGCCGTCGACTGGCCGATCGTGCGGCGCGTGACGCCGGGACTCCTCGTGGGCGTGGCCGTGGGCGCCGCGACCTCGCACTTCGTGTCGACCGCCTTCCTCAAGTACTTCTTTCTCACCGTCATGTTCCTCATCACGGCGCAGATGGTGTTCAACGTGCGCCCGAAGCCGACGCGCGAGCTTCCCGGAACGGCCGGGCTTGCCGCGATGGGGGTCTTCGCCGGCCTGGTCTCGAGTCTCATGGGCGGGGGCGCGGCCGCGGTCGGAGTGCCCTTCCTCACGTGGTGCAACGTGAGCACCCATCGCGCCATCGGCACGGTCGCGGCGATCGGATTTCCGCTGTCGATCGCGGGAACGATCGCGTATGCCGCATCGGGTTGGAACGCCGCCGGGCTGCCGTCGTATAGCCTGGGATTCGTCTACGTGCCCGCCGCCATCGGCATTTCGGTGACGAGCATCTTCGTCGCGCCCTACGGCGCGCGCCTTGCGCATCGGCTGAAGGGCGCGACGCTGCGGCGCATCTTCGCGATATTCCTGGTGCTTACCGGGCTGAAGGTCGCGATCTCGGTCTAGGCGGCGCACCAGCGCTGCATCAACGAGCGAAAGAGATCGACCGATTGGCCGACGCGGCTCATCGAGCACCATTCGTCGGTCTGGTGCGCGAGCGTGGGCTCGCCCGGCCCGAGGACGACGGCGGGGGGGCCGCCGAAGCCGCGCTTCAAGTCCGAGCCGTCGGTCGAGAAGGTGATCGTTCTCGGAGCCGGTCGTCCGTCGAGCAATGGAGCGCAGGCCTCGAAGACTTCCTGCACCCATTCGTTGGCGGGATCGGTATAGAGCGGCGGCGTGTCGACGATCTTGCGCACCTTCGCTCCGCGAGGCGCGAGGAGGGCCGCAAGCGAATCGCAAAGATGCACGTGGTCGATGCCGGGCACGGTGCGCGTGTCGACCGTGATGCGCGCCTCGTCGGGCACCGAGTTGGTGTTGAGCCCGCCGCGGATGGTGCCGATGTTGAGCGTGGGCTTGCCCATCACCGCGTGGGACTCGACGGGAAAGCGGAAGCGTTCGAGGTCGCCGATGACGCGGGCCATCTTCACGATCGCGTTGTCGCCGACTTCTGGCATCGAGCCGTGGGCGGTGACGCCCGTGGTCTCGATCTCGAACCACGCGAGGCCCTTGTGGCCGATGTAGGGATAGTTCGCCGTCGGCTCGGCGACCACGATCGCGCCGGCGCGATCGAGGAGCTTGTGGTCCGCGAGGAAGCGCGCGCCCTCGCACCCGATCTCCTCTCCCGCGGTGATCACGAGCGTGAGGCCCGCGGTGCGCTCCAGCCGCGGCGCGAGCTCGAGCGCGGCGACCATGAACGCGGCGATTCCGCTCTTCATGTCGGTGGAGCCGCGGCCGTAAAGCCGGTCGCCATCGGTCTCGCCGGCGAACGCGTCGTGGTGCCAATGGGCGGCGCCCAGGGGCACGGTGTCGATGTGCCCCGTGAAGCAGATCGGGGGCTTGTCTTGCCCGCCGCCGATCTGCGCGATGAGGCTCGTGCGCCCCTCGGCGAACTCGTGGTAGGCGACGCGGAAGCCGGCATCCTCGAGCCGCTTGCCCAGAAGTTGCGCGCACGCGCGCTCCATTCCCGGAGGATTGATCGTGTTGAACGCGAGCAGCTCGCGCGTGAGGACGTTGGGATCGAGGCGCGGAGTCATGTTGCCCTAGCCCGCGAGGCGCGCGAGCGCTTCCTGGTATTTCTGCGAGGTCTTGAGCGCGACTTCCTCGGGCATCGGCGGCGCGGGCGGCTTCCTCTCGAAGCCGATGGAGTCGAGCCAGTTGCGCACGTACTGCTTGTCGAAGCTCTCGGGGCTCGTGCCTTCGCGGTAGGTCGCGAGCGGCCAGAAGCGCGACGAGTCCGGAGTGAGCGCCTCGTCGATGAGGTGGAGCTTTCCCGAGGCGTCCACGCCGAATTCGAACTTGGTGTCGGCGATGATGATGCCGCGCGTGAGCGCGTAGTCGGCGGCGGCCTTGTAGAGCTCGATGGCGGTGTCGCGCACCGCGCGGGCGCGCTCTTCGCCCACGAGCTTCGCCATCTGCTCGAACGTGATGTTCTCGTCGTGGTGGCCCGCCTCGGCCTTGGTCGCGGGGGTGAAGATCGGCCGCGGCAGTTTCGACGCGCGTTTCAATCCCGCGGGGAGCTTCACGCCGCAGACGCTGCCGGACTCCTGGTATTCCTTCCAGCCGGAGCCCTCGAGATAGCCGCGCACCACCGCTTCTACCGGCAGCGGCTCCATGCGCTTCACCACGACGGCGCGTCCGCGCACCTGGTCCCTCTCCGCCGCCGCGACGACGCTCGCGGGATCGATGCCGGTGAGGTGGTTCGGGATGATCGCCGCGAGCCGCGCGAACCAGAAGTTGGCGAGCTGCGTGAGCACGCGTCCCTTTTCGGGGATCGGCGTCGGCAGGATCACGTCGTACGCGGAGAGGCGATCGGTGGTGACGATGAGGAGCTTGTCGGCGTCGACCGCGTAGATGTCGCGCACCTTGCCGCGGCCGATGAGCGGCAGCGACGTGATCGAGGATTCGTACATGTTCATAGGAAGGCGATCGCGACGATGAGGGCGACGATGGCCGCCGTCAGCAGCATGAAGTAAGTGACGAAGACGAAGACCGCGCGCAGGATGCTCGGCCAGCGGCGCCCGCCGAAGACCTTCCCCATCGCGGCGCTCAGGTACACCGCCGCCGGCACCGTCCAGAGGATCGGCATGCGGAAGGGCGCGACCAGCGCTCCCACGAAGAAGGCGAAGGCGTGCACGTGCAGGGCGAACACGAGATGCTCGCCGTAGTTGTACGGCCGGTTCCAGTACACGGCGCGCGTGAGCATTGCGAATACCGGCAGGAGGACGAACATGGCGTAGGGGAAGAGCGATACGAGGCGCTCCATCACGTAGTCCACCGCTTGCGTGCGGCTCTTGGCGCCGAAGCGCTCGCGGAAGCGGTCCCGGACGTGCTCGCAGAAGGTGTCGCCCGCGTCGCATTGGAAGACCCCCACGCCACGGCTGACCGTCTTGCCCTCGACCGCCGTTTGAGCGTCGCTGGAAGGCAGGAAGACCTTCGCCACGAGGAAGAAGACCACGCTCGCGGTGAGGTAGAGGCGAAGCGGGTGCACGTAGCGGCGCTTGCGGCCCGCGAAATACTCGAGCGTGAGCGCGCCCGGCACCACGAGCTTCCTCAGCGTGATCCAGAGCGAGCCTTCGACGGCGACGTAATGCGCCGCGAACTCGTGCAGGAATTCCCGGGCGGTCGGAGGATGAGGCGCGGTGTCCTGGCCGCACTCGGGGCAATACTTCCCACCCGCGGACGCCCCGCAATTGCGGCATGCGGGGACCGCGGCGACGCTCATCCGCGCCTCATGCCGCCTTCTTCTCGCTGTCCGCGCTCCATTGGCCCTTGGCCGCGAGGCTGTTCATGCGCGCGCGATGGTGGAAGGCCTTCTGCGCGGCGGCGAAGTTGTCCTTCGAGCCGCGCCAGGTGTTGAGCGCGACGGCCTGCAGCGCGCGGCTGTAGCTGAACGTGAGGGGCCACGGCGCGCCGCCCATGCGGTTCATCGCGTCGAGGTGCGCGGTGGCGTTCGCGTCGGTCTGTCCCCCGGAGAGGAACACCACGCCGGGAAGCGCGGCGGGCACCGTGCGCTTCAGCACGCGCAGGGTGCGCTCGGCGACTTCCTGCACCGGAGCCTGCCGCGCGTTCTCCTTGCCCGACACGATCATGCTCGCCTTGAGGATCAGGTGCTCGAGCGAG
>JADGRS010000136.1 GCA_017880705.1 Burkholderiales bacterium | reverse complement strand
GCGTTAGCGGCCAATCGGGCGGCAGGCGCATGAAGAGCTCGACGTGCCGGTAATCCTCGGCGCCGGCGGGCGCATCCATGGCGTGGTCGCTCATGCCCCTCGTGACGAGCGTTTGCCAAGGTCGCCGTTGCGACGCCGGAACGACCAGGATGCTCAAGCTTCCCACGGTGTCGCGCAGCCCCATTTCGAGCGGCGCGCCCAGGTGGCGCGCGACGTGCTGCGTGATCTCGTTCTCGAGAGAAGTGCTCAAGGGATTCGTCCGGTCGGTGTGATGGTGCGATGCGGCGCCTACTTGCGCCTCGACGCGGCGAGCCGCGAGCGGTGCCGGGCGCGCAGCAGCTTGTCGGTCAGGGCGCGAAGCTTCGCGGCGCACTTGATCGCGTCCTCGACATCCTTGCGCTTTCTCGCGAGGTGCCGGGCGTCGAGCGATTGGGACTCGGGCTGGGTGTCGCCGCCGGGACCGGGATCCCAGGGGCTTCGCACGAGCTCGATGCGCAGGGCCCGGCTATCGGTGTCGCGCATGTATACGGAGCGCGTGAGCTCCCGGCGGGCGTTCTCCGCGGCCTCGAGGCGCCTCGCGAGCTCCTCGAAATCGAAGCGCGTCGAGAGGCCGTGGAAGTCGAAGAGCTCCTCCACGGCGGCGATGTAGACGCGTGGGCGCGGCAATTTCATGATCACGCGCCCCTGCTTGATGGAGATCTCCATCAGGCTGTACATCACCTGGCCGAGGACCCAGTCGAGATAGGCGTGGCGCTGGACGATCGCGCCCACGCCCGCCGCGATGTCGGGCGGAAGCGGCTGCATGAGGGGCTCGAGCGCGGCGTTGAATGTGATGGATTTCGTGGGCATGGGGTGGCTCCTACGGCTTGCGGTCCAGCGCCTCGATAGTCTGACGCCTCCAGGCGAGCACGATCAACCCCGGAAGGGCGACCACGAAGGTCGAGAAGAAGAACGCCGGCCACGAAAGGCCGAGATATTTCGGATCGGTCGCGAATCCCGCCACGGGGCCGACGTAGACGCGCCCGAACGCGGCAAGCGCCGAAAGCAGCGCGTATTGCGTCGCGGAGAAGCGGTGGTCGCAAAGCGCCATGATGAGCGCGACGAACGCGACGGTCCCCATGCCGCTCGCGAAGTTCTCGAGGCCCACGGCGAGGATCATCATCGGATAGCTCTTGCCGATCATCGCCAGGCCCATGAACGTCAGGGTGGAAATGGCCTGGAGAATTCCGAAGTGTAAAAGCGCGCGGAACAAGCCGAGCTTCACCATGAGCGTGCCGCCGAAGAGCGCGCCCGCGATGGTGGCGGCGAGCCCCATGCCCTTGTTCACGTAGCCCACGTCCTCGAGCGAGAAGCCCGCGCCCCTCAGGAGGAACGGCGTCGTGAGCGAAAGCGCGGCGGCGTCGCCCAGCTTGTAGAGGACGAGGAGTGCGATCATCCACATCGCGCCCTCGCGCGAGAAGAATTCCCGCAGCGGCTCGACGAACGCCTCGCGCAGCGTGCGCGGCGGCGGCGCGACGGACGGCGGCTCGCGGCCCCACAAGGTCGCCAGGAGCCCGACACCCATCAACGCGGCCATGACGAGATAGGTGTTGTGCCAGCCGATGCCGGCGATCCACGCCGAGCCCGCGACGAGGACCAGCGCGAGCGCGCCGGAAACCAGCATGGAAATGCGATATCCCACGACGTAGAGCGCGCTGGCGACGCCGCGCTGCTCGCGAGTGGCGATGTCGGTGCGATAGGCATCCACGACGATGTCCTGCGACGCGGAGGCGAAGGCGATGAGCACCGCGAGGAAGGCCATGAGGGCGAGGTCCTCGCGCGGCGAGAGAATCGCGAGGGTCGCGATGCCGGCCATCAGCGTCCCCTGCGTCACGAGGAGCCAGCCACGGCGGCGGCCGAGGAAGGGAGGCACGAAACGATCCATCGCCGGCGCCCACAGGAATTTCCACGTATAGGGAATCCCGACGAGCGTAAAGATGCCGATCGTCGAGAGATCGACGCCCTCGACCGTCAGCCACGCCTGCAAGGTCCCGGACGTGAGGGCGAGCGGAAGGCCCGAGGAAAACGCGAGGAGCAGGATCGCGGCGAGATTGCGATCGCGGAAGACCTGGGAATAATCGTGGGACTTCAAGATGGGCAAAGCATAGCGTAAGCCCGCGCGCCCTCACGCGACTAAAATGGAGGCGAACCCATCTCAAACGAGGCGAGCATGGACAAGGACGTGAAGGCGGAAGAAGGCAAGGTGGTGAAGACGGACGAGGAGTGGAAGAAGCAGCTCACCCCAGAGCAGTACAACGTGACGCGCAAGCACGGCACCGAGCGCGCCTTCAGCGGCAAGTACGCCCAGAGCAAGGAGCCGGGCACCTATCAGTGCATCTGCTGCGGGCAGGATCTCTTCCCCGCGGACACCAAGTTCGAATCCGGCACCGGATGGCCGAGCTTCTGGGCGCCGGTCGCGAAGGAAGCGATCACGGAGAAGACCGACCGCAGCTGGTTCATGTCGCGCACCGAGGTCCTGTGCTCGCGTTGCGACGCGCACCTGGGGCACGTGTTCGACGATGGTCCGAAGCCGACGGGGCTTCGCTATTGCATGAACTCCGCGGCGCTGGACCTCAAGAAGAAGTAGCGAGAAGCCCCGGCTTGGGTCGGTCGCACGCTCCGAGCTTGCGTTGCTCCAGCGGTGGCGAGTAGAGCGGCGCAGTCCGTGGTCCCGTACGTGGCGCGCGCCGAGGCGCTAGTGAGGCGCTACGACGGGCGGCAGGCGCGGATTCACGGCGTAGTTCCTACGCAACACGAGAAACGGCTTCTCGATCGTCGTGTAGGTGATGGCGCTCATCCCGATCAACGGGAGAAAGGCCGCGGCCGCCCAGGCAAACCGGCCCCCGAACGATTCGGGCATGCCGAACCACGACGTGATCAGGAAGAAGATCACGGGAATGAAGAAGAATTGGCCGAGATAGATCGAGTAGGACCAGGTTCCGGCCTTGGCGAGCGCCGTATCGAGCATCCTCGGAAGTTTCAGCGTGGCGTAGGCCGCGATCATGGTGGAGTAGCAGATCGCTTCGAGCAGTGGCCAGAAGACCCACAGGACGTTCCGGGAAGGGTATCCGTCGATTCCCCAGAATCCACCGCGCGCGTCGAAGGCGGCATACGCCCAGACGAGGAGCACCGTCCCCGCCGCGCCGATGGCGACGATGTGACGGCTCGTGAAGTGAAATGCCAGGTACCCGATCAGCAACTGGTCGATGCGCCCGCCGAGAGTCGCGTAGGAGATGTATTGGACGGAGCCGTACTTCATCCAGTAGAGGAGGCGAAGTGTCACGATCAGCACGAGGAGCGCGACGATCCATTCATTGCCGAAGCGGCGCACGAACAGGAGCATGAATGGAAAGAGCAGGTAGAACTGCATCTCCAGCATGACCGACCAGCCCCCTTGCGGAACCATCGTGTGCAGCGATCGCGACTGCCGGATGGATTCCCACACCTGCGACAGGGTGACGCCATCGATGACCATGGCCGTCGCCAGCGTGATGGCGCTCCATGTGGCGAGCAAGGGAAGCAGGCGGATCGCGCGATTCAGCCAGAACTGGCCCGTGCGGATTTCCTTGCCGTCGGTAAGCTTGGCGAACACATAGCCGCTGATGCACATGAAGAGGGAAACGCCGGTGTGTCCCTCCTCGAAGATCGAGAGCGCGCCCGGGTGGTAGTCGCGGGCGAAGCATATCGAGGTGCACGTCGCGCTCATGTGAACGAAGTGCCAGACGAAGACCTGGAACGCGGCCAGGGCTCGCAGGTGGTCGAGATTGGAGAGATAGGAGCCCGATGAAGATCGCATTGCCGCGCCGATACTACGCGCTTCCAAGGTGCGGGACCCGGACGTCTGGCTCCTCAAGCCACTGCTCGTAGCGCCCAAAGGTCACTTTGACGCAGCGGTCTACCAAGGCGCGCGCATACCTGTATTCTGCGTGTTGAGCATTGAAACGAGCGGGGTCCGATTACGTGAACGGGGAAATGTGCACCGAGTGCAAGCATGGCGCGTCCGGAAAGAACGGACATCGCCACCTCGAGGAACGATTTCGCTCGAGTGCTCGTGACATCACTCTTCCGCAATTCGTCACGTTCGAATGCGCGTCTTGCGGCGCCTTCTGGAGGAAGCTGGGGTCGGCCGATCGGTGCGCCTGGTCGGCGCAGAGGCGCTGACGCCCGCTAATCCCGAGGGCCTGATGCGTATTGCGATGGACCGCCAAGTCCGCGATCGCGATCAGCTCAGGCGAGTAGAGCGGCGGCAGGAGATCCTGGTTCATCGGCGCTTGCATTGCCTTGGAGAGAAGCCCCGGCTTGCGCCGGGGCGCGCCGACTTTCATTGAGCGGTCAGCGGTGCGATCTTCCCGAGCTTTTCCAGTCGCAGACGGATCGAACTTTGCGTGCGCGCATGCTTGCGCGCGATTTCGCCCATGGTGAGGCCCACGTCGAATTCCGACGCGAGCGTGCGGTCTTCGCTCTCGGTCCAGGGCTTGCCGAAATTGGCGGGGAGGCGCTCGCGGCGCTTCTCGCGCTCGACTTCGCGCTGCATGAGGTCCACTGCGGAGTAGAGGGCGCGCAAGGTGCGCGGCTCCGCGTAGGGGCTTTGCTCGGGGTAGGCCTCGCCGGTGACGGGGTTCACGCCGTCGGCGAGCGCGCGGACGATGGGCAGTGCGGCATCGAGTTGCATGGAGTGCCTTTCTGGCTGGTGGGTTTGTCGATTGTGGGCGGTGGCCTACCTCCACCGTGCACATTCGAAAACGCCGGCCCCGTCGCGCGGTTGACGCCGGCTGGAGGGGACGACCGCGGGGCTATCAATCGTTGACGAGCATCAACACCCGGCCGGGCCACCAAGCTATGTTGATTGCATGCGGTCCGTCGCAAGTCTTCGGGCCGAACATGTCCACCAAGGCGAGTCTGTGTCCATTTCCCGAAGCCATGAAATTGGGCGGCGATGCGCGGCCGCCTCGTGGGCGATGCTCGCCCTGCTGGCCGCGCCGGCCGGCTGCGACGTGTCGTGGCCCTGGGGCAATTCCTCGAAGAACCAGGCGATCGTGCTCTCCGGAACGGTCGACGCTCACGAAGTGGACCTGTCCTTCCAGGTTCCCGGCCGGATCCTGCGTCTCGACACCGACGAGGGCCGCGTCGTGGAGATCGGCTCGTCGCTTGCCGCCCTCGATCCGCGGGACTACGAGCTCTCCCTCGCACGCACCCGTGCGCAGGCCGATTCCGCGGCGAAGGCGCTGGCCGCGCTGAAGGCGGGGTCGAGAGTGCAGGATGTGAAGGGAGCCGAAGCCGCGCTGCGCCAGGCGCAAGCCGATCTGCAGTTCGCTCGCGCCCAGCAGGAGCGCACGGCGAAACTCGTGGCCGATCATTTCCTGCCGCCGCAGCAACTCGATACCGCGAATGACCAGGTCGACGTCGCAACGGCGAAAACCGAGCAGGCGCGCCAGAGCCTGTCGCTGCTGCGCGAAGGCCCGCGCAAGGAGGACATCGCGCGCGCGGCCGCCGATCTGGACGCCGCCAACACACTGGCCGCGACCGCGCAGCAGCAGCTTTCGTACACACGCCTTCTCAGTCCCGTAGCGGGAGTGGTCAGCGTTCGGCAATCGGAGCTGGGGCAGAACGTGACGGCGGGCCAGCCCGTTTTCCGGATCGCCGAGCTTGACCGGCCGTGGGTGCGCGCCTACCTCGATGAAAAGGACCTGGCCCGCGTGAAGCTCGGTCAGCCCGCGCAGGTGCAGGTCGACGGATTGCCGGGCAAGCAGTTCGCCGGCCGCCTGGCATTCATCTCGCCGGAAGCCGAATTCACGCCGAAGACCGTGGAGACGCGCGCGTTGCGCGTCGACCTCGTGTATCGGGTCAAGGTGGAAGTCGACGACGCGGCCCGCCAACTCAAGATCGGCATGCCGGCCGACGTGCGCCTCCTCATCGACAAATGAGCGACGCCCTCGCCGTCGAGGCGCAGGGCCTGCGCTTCGCGTATCGCGAGCGCCCCGTTCTCGACGGCGTCGACCTCGAGCTTCGCCGCGGCGAAGTCTTCGGCGTGGTCGGGCCCGACGGGGCTGGGAAGAGCACGTTGCTGAGCCTGTTGATCGGCCAGCTCACGCCGACGGCGGGGCGCTTGTCGGTACTTGGATTGCCGGCGACCGACGCGACGTTGCGCCGGCGCATAGCCTACATGCCGCAGGGCTTCGGTCAGTACCTCGATCTCTCGGTGGCCGAGAACCTCGAGTTCTTCGCCGACCTGCATGCCCTCGATCGCTCATCGTCGCGGGCGCTGATCCGCGACCTGCTCGCACGCACCGGCCTCGTCGGTTTCGAGCAAAGGCGAGCCGGCCAGCTCTCCGGTGGAATGATGCAGAAGCTCGCCCTGGCCTGCGCCCTGGTCAGCCGCCCGGAGGTGATGTTTCTCGACGAACCGACGACCGGCGTCGATCCGGTCTCACGCCGCGCGTTCTGGCAGCTGCTGGACCAGGTCCGCGCCGAAGGCGTGGCGATCGTGTACGCAACCGCGAACATGGACGAGGCGGAAAGATGCGATCGCGTGGGCCTGCTCATCGCCGGACGCTTCGTACGGCAGGGCTCGCCGCTCGACCTGATCCGGGCGATCGACGCCCCGCTGTACGAGGTGCGGGGCGCCGGCGCACGCGGCGCGCGGCGCGCGGTGCGTGCATTGCCCGGGGTGCAGCTCGTGTTTCCCATGGGCGAAACGCTCAAGGTATGGTTGCGCGGCGAGGCCGGCGCGGCGCCCTTTCGCGCCGCGATCGCGGGGCTTCACGCACCGTTCGCAGTGCGGCCCATGCGCCCGTCGCTGCACGACGTCGCGCTGCGCGATCTTGCGCTTTCCGCGGCGAGCGCCGGTGGCTGACGCGCCGAGCAACGCCATCGACGCGCGCCGCTTGACACGGCGCTTCGGCGATTTCGTGGCCGTGAATGAAATCGATCTCGCGGTGCGCCATGGCGAGGTGTTCGGCCTGCTCGGCGCCAACGGCGCGGGCAAGACGACGGCGATCCGCATGCTGTGCGGAACGCTGCCGCCGACGAGCGGCGACATCCGCATTGCGGGAATCGACATGATTCGGCACGCGCGCAGGGCGCGCGGCCGGATGGGATACGTCACGCAGCGCTTCGCGCTCTATGGCGACCTGACGGTCCGCGAAAATCTCGCCCTGCAGGCCGGGCTCTACGGGCTCGACGCGATCCGATCCCGCGTGCGGATCGACTGGGCGCTCGACCGGCTGGATCTCGTCCATGACGTCGACGCTCACGCTTCGAGCCTGCCGCTGGGCCAGCAGAGGAAGCTCGCCGTGGCGGCCGCGCTGCTGCACGAACCCGATGTCCTGTTCCTGGACGAACCCACGTCCGGGCTCGATCCTCTCGCGCGCGGCGAGTTCTGGGAGCTCGTGTACGAGCTCGCGGAAAGCGCCGTGGGCGTGCTGGTCACGACGCACTACATGGACGAAGCTCTCTTTTGCGACCGGCTCGCACTGATGCATGGGGGCCGGATCCTCGTGGAGAGCACGCCCCAGGCACTTCTCGATCGCGGCGTCGCCACGCCCATGATCGAGATCCGCAGCGCGCAGCTCGGCGAATGTCGGCGCCAACTGGCTCACGACGGCGATGTGCTGGAGATCGTCCCGCACGCCGGGCGATTGCGCGTGCGATTGCGCGCCGGCCTCGACGCGGCCGCGGCGGCGCGGCGGATCGTCGCGCAGGCCGCGAGCACCGGCCTCGCCATCGACGAAGCAGCCCCCGTGACCGCGGAGCTGGAAGACGTCGTCGTGGCGCTGCTCGAAGGCGAGGGAGTCGCGTCGTGAGGTGGCAGAACGTCCGCGCCATGGCGCGCAAGGAGACGCGGCACCTGCTGCGCGACGCCCGCAGCCTCGCGCTGATGTTCCTCATGCCGACCATCATGCTGTT
>JADGRS010000500.1 GCA_017880705.1 Burkholderiales bacterium | reverse complement strand
CTCGTCGCGTGGAATCGATTCTGCGCGAAGCTCGCGGCCGCCGGCGTCACGCGCGCGCCCCACGAAGGTCCGCTGGATTTCCTGCGGCGCGTGCAAAGCGCGAGGCCGCGTTGCGCCGACATCGCGGCGGACATCACGCGCCGTTATGTCGAAGCGCGCTACGGCGGCGGCGCGACCCGCGACCAGCTGCGCGAGCTCGCGAGGCGGGTGCGCGACTTCCGGCCCGCGTGAGCGCGCCGCGACGCAACGAACCCTGCCCGTGCGGAAGCGGGCGGCGGTACAAGGATTGCCACGGCAAGCTGGGCGCCGGTGAATCCGATGCGGACGCGCTGGTGCGCCGCGCGCTCTCGGCGCACCAGCAGGGGCGAATCGACGAGGCCGCGCTCGCCTACGCCGATATCCTCCGGCGCGAGCCCGGTAACGCGATCGCCACGCACTACCTCGGCCTGATCGACTGGCAGCGCGGTGATATCGCGCGAGCCGAGGAGCGCATGCGCGCATCGATCGCCGCCGACCCGGGCGTGCCCGATTTCCACAACAACCTCGGCCTCCTGCTTCGCGATACGCGGCGTCCCGACGAGGCCATCGACCGCTTCCGTGCCGCGCTCGCGGCCAATCCCGCGTGGGTGGAGGCATACAACAACCTCGCGCTCGCGCTCGAAGCAGGCGGCCGGTGGGAGGAAGCGATCGGCGCGTACCGCGAGGCGATCGCGCGCGCGCCGCGATTCGCCGCGGCGCGCCAGAACCTCGCGCGCGCGCTGCTCACCCGCGGCAAGTATCGGGAGGGATGGCTCGAGTACCGTTGGCGGCTTCTCGCGCAGGGCATCGAAACCTCGCCCCCCGATGCGGGCGTTACCGCGCTCCCCACCACGCTCGCCGGCCGCGATTACGCGCTTCTGTCCGAGCAGGGCTTGGGAGACGTCCTCTTCTTCCTGCGCTTCGCGCCTGAGCTCGCGCGGCGCGGCGCGCGGCTCGCGTTCCGCGGCGACCCACGGCTGCACTCGATCCTGGAGCGCACGGGATTGTTCGCGCTCGGCATCGACCGCGAAGGCGTGGCGGCGCCGGGCCTGGAGCCCATCCGCATCGGCGACCTGCCCTTCCGCCTCGGCATCGACGACGCGGCCGGCGCGCCGCCGCCGCTCGCCCTCTTGCCGAAGGCCGAGAACGTCGCGCGCATGCGCAGTGCCCTGCAGGCCGCCGGGCCTCGTCCCTGGGCGGCGCTCACGTGGCGCGCGGGAGTCCTCTCCCCGGGACCTTCGCGCACGCAGCTGAAGGAGGTCGGCCTCGCCGCGCTCGGCGAGTCGCTTCGTGGAGCGAAAGCCACTTGGCTCAGCGTGCAGCGCCTGCCTCGCGCGGGCGAGATCGAGACGCTCTCGGAAGCGGTCGGCGCGCCCGTGCACGACTTCAGCGCCTGCAACGATTCGCTGGAGGACATGCTCGCGCTGCTGTCTCTCGCCGACCGCTATGCCGGCGTGAGCAACGCGAACGCGTACCTGCGTGCGGGACTCGGCCTCGAGATGGAGGTCCTGGTCGCGCATCCCCCCGAATGGCGATGGCTCGCCGAAGGTTCGGAATCGCCGTGGTTCGCGAAGATGCGCGTCCATAGGCAGCGCGCCGACGCAGATTGGAGCGAAGCGCTGCGCGCGCTGCGCGCCACGTTCACATAGCCGGCAGGATCCTCGCGGGATCGACCGGCTTGCCCTGCCGGCGAACCTCGAAGTGGAGCTTCACCTGGTCCGTGTCGGACGAGCCCATTTCGGCGATCTTCTGGCCCTTCTTCACGTCCTGCTGTTCCTTCACGAGGATGTTCTCGTTGTGCGCGTACGCCGACAACCACGTGTTGTTGTGCTTGATGATGACGAGCTTGCCGTAGCCTCTCAGGCCCGCGCCCGCATACACGACGCGCCCGCCGGCGGCTGCGAGCACGGGCGCGCCCTTGCGCCCGGCGATGTCCATGCCTTTCGCGGCCTCGGTGAAGGACACGAGCACCTTGCCCTTGGCGGGCCACATCCAGTCCACATCCTCGTTGTCGGTGCCCGCGCTCTTTTCGGGCTCGGGCGCGGGTGTCGGCACGACCGCCGGCGGCGGTGGCGGCGGCGCCTCGACGGCCGGCGCGGCGCCCACGGGCGACCCCGACGCGTCGCCCGCGTTCATCTGCGCCAACGCGCGCTCGGAAAACGGCGCCTTCGTCGCACGCGGCTCGACCTTGCTCGCCGGCGTGTTGGCGAGCGGACGAGCCTCGATCGGCGGACCTGCCTGCACGAGCGGAGTGGTGACGGGAGCCGCGAGCGCGGGCATGCCGGCGCTCGCGGCGAGAACCAGAACCTGCCCAGTCTCGATGCGATTGGGATTCGTCACGTTGTTCCAGGCGGCGAGCTCGCGATAGTCGAGCCCGTACTGCAACGCGATGCCGACCAGCGTCTCGCCACGTTTCACGACGTGCGTCGCGACGGGCTTGTCGGCCGTCTCGGGCGCGGAGGCGGGAGGCGCTTCGGCAACGGGAGGGCTCGGCGGTGCGACCATGCGATCGCTCACCGGCGCAGGGCGGCGCGCGGCAC